>JBEIGR010000062.1:0-14791 GCA_040381795.1 Verrucomicrobiaceae bacterium
ATGGGCTGGAATGCACCTTCTTAAATCCTTTCAATCCTCATCACGATGTCCTCCACACCTCTCTTCGATCTCTCCGGCAAATGCGCCCTCGTCACCGGCGGCAGCAAAGGCCTCGGCAAAGCCATGGCACGCGGCTTTGCCGAAGCTGGAGCCGATGTCTTCATCTCCAGCCGCAATGCCGAGGAACTCCAAGCCGCCGCTGCCGAGATCCGCGAGGGATTAAACGTCAAAGTCGAGTGGATGGTGGCGGACATGGCGGATCGTGCGCAGGTCAAAGCCCTCGCTGAAGAGTCGCAGAAGCGCCTCGGTAAGATCGATATCCTCGTCAACAACGCTGGCATCAATAATCCGCAGGCCATTGATGAGATCACCGATGAGGTATGGGATCGAAATGTCGAAGTGGACCTCACCTCCGTCATGTCGCTCACACGGGCGCTCGTGCCCGCGATGAAGCAGCGGAAATGGGGACGCGTCATTCACATCTCCAGCGTCCTCGGCGTCGGCGGCCGCTTGAAGCGAAACGTCTATTGCGCCTGCAAAGCCGCCTTGATCGGCCTCGCTCGTGCCAGTGCGCTCGACCTCGGGCCTTATGGCATCACCGTGAACTGCCTCTGCCCCGGCCCCTTCCTCACCGATATGCCCGGCAAGCTGCTCAACGACGAAGAAAAGAAGTACTTCGCCGACCGCACCGCCCTCAAGCGCTGGGCCGCTCCGCGTGAACTCGCCGGTCCGGCTCTTCTCCTCGCCAGTGAAGCCGGTGCCTACATCACCGGTCAAGGCATCGTCGTCGATGGCGGCGCGGCGGTGAATGTGCTGTGAGGTTTAGGGGTGGGTATATATGCCACAGAATAGATACTTCCTCTCCTGACTCGCCGCCTCAGTCCGTTCAAAAATCAGCAATCATCAATCGGCAATCGTCATTCTAGGTTTCGCAAGCCGCACAGCCTCCGAAACCGCAGAATGCTCAACTCCCATTGCTGTTTGTTGAAGTTACTCCCTCTTCCACAGTCCAGCGGAGTGGCGTTCGGTTGCTCCTGAGTGGAAGCTGCTTTCGGTAATTGATCTTCGTTTGGATGTCGGGCATCACTCTCGCATGATCAAAACAACGATTTTTCGGGCCAAGGTTCCTGTGAATAGAATGCGTCGAGCAGACGCTACGTTGCAAAAGCTGGGCCTAACTGTTGAACAGGCCTTCAATATGTTTCTTGCTCAAATCGAGCTACACAAAGGTCTTCCTTTCGCGGAGAGCCTAAGCCTAAACCCGAGGCCGCTGTTTTCTACTGAGGAACTGGGAGAACAATGGAATGAAATCTATGGCCCGTATTGAACTGCCTCACTCCGCACCTGCATCCAGCGGCCTGAAGGTCTCGATGTAGCCGATCATCATCTCGTCATAGGTTTGGGAGCCCCATTTGACGGTTTGGGTCGGGTCGGGGTTGGCTTGGTTGGCGGGGCTGTTGTCGAAGTGGGCGGTGATTTTGAGCTGGGAACCGCGAGGGAGCACCTTGGGCTTGGCGAGGTCGTAGCGAAGCTGCCAGTTGAAATCGTAGCGGGGGATGTCGAGCAGCGTTTCGGTGCCGCCAGCGGTGATGAGCTCGTATTTGAAGGTTTTGCCGCGGACGTGCATGTGGGCCATGTAAGCCATGACGTTGAGGTCACTGGGCACGGTCTGGAGGTGGGTTTCGAGGTGGTTCGCCTCGCCGGGCGGGATGCTGAGCTTGCGCTTGGGCACGCCGATGGTTTCGATGATGTAGCGCGGCGGTTCTTTGGCGAAAAGGAGGCCCATGCGAAGCTGGTCCTGCGTGGCTTTGCCGCTGGGTGTGTAATGAATCTGGAAGCTGACGGTGCTGCCAGCAGGGAGCTTGCGGGCAAAGCCAGCGGGATAAACCTGCGAGGCATTGCCAGGCACATAAGCGGCCCAATAACCGCTGCTGCCTTCATCTCGATCTCTCACTTTGCCGCCTTTGGTATGCACGTTGACGATGACGTGATGGACGACGGTGCGATCCGTGGGGATGATCTCATAACCGCTGACCCATTGGTCCTCCGCGAGCGTGGTCTGCGCGGTGAGAAACTGGTAGGGCATGTAACCATCCGCCTTGATGGAGACAGGGCGGGGGAGTTGCACGATGAGGTCGGGCTTGCCGATGGTCCATTCGTCTTCAAAAACGAGCGGTGCAGGCGCATCGGCAGGATCACCGAGCGGGCGGTTGGCGCTTTCGAGCCAGGCGAGGAGGTCGGTTTTGTCGCGAGCGGAGAGGCTGCAATCATTGGCCCAGGGGTTGTCTTTGCCTTCCGCGACAGGCGCGGCGAACCACGGTGGCATCGTGCCTTCGGTGACGACACGTTTGATCACTTTGGCGCGGTCAGTGACCTCGGCGAGGTCGTCCAGAGCGAACGGCGCGATGCCGTTGTTACGATGGCAGGTGACGCAGTTTTGCTGAAGAATGCGGGCGACATCGCGATGGTAGGTGATGCTGGTCTGAGCGGTGTTTTTCGATGGAAGGTCAAGCTCGCAGCCTGGCGCAGCAGTGGCGGCGATGACTGGCTGGCGTGCGGCGAGCATGGCGGCGATGGCATCACGCAGGTAGGTGGAGAGCGGGGCGTCGTGGCTGTAATCGATGCCATATTGGTCATCGAGAGCACCGCGATAGATGAGCGTGCGTTTCGAATCGATGAGGAAGACTTCGGTCGTCGTTTGGGCATTGAGGGCGGTCGCAAAGGCCTTTTCTTGATCGTGACAGTAGGTGGCAGTGATTTTGGCCTCGGTGAGCTGGGCTTTGATCTCATCCGCCGTTTCGCTTGCGAAGGGATTTACGAGCAGGAGAGCGATGTTTTGCTCGCGGAGGTGGGTTTCGAGCTTGGCGAGGCTGTGAAGGTATTTTTTACTCACGGGGCACGTCGCGCTGGTCATGGCGATGACGGCGGATTTGAAGTCACTGAGCTTGTGCGTGGCTCCAGCGAGATCGGTGAAGGTCAAATCGGCGATCTGCCGGCCGATGCCATGCTCGGTGCCTTTGAGCACTTGAGGGCCAGAAGTGACCACTGGCACACTCGCGGGTGGTGTGGAGGGCTTGAGGGCGTTTTGGACGACTTGCTTGCCTTCGTCTTGTGTGATGACGCCGTCGTTGTTGAGGTCAAAGCGGGCGAAAACGGTGGATTGCGGCACTTCGTCGCGGGTGAGCTTGCCGTCTTTGTTTTTGTCGAGCCGCTGCCAGAGCTTGCGGCCTTGGGTGATGTCCGTCGGCACACTTTCCGCTTCACCCATGACGCGGCGCGTTTCTTCGAGGGTGATGTGACCGTCGCTGTTGAGGTCGAAACGCTTGAAGACAGACTCCTGCGGTAGTTCGGAGGAGGTAACTTTGCCATCCTGATCGGCGTCGTATTTCTGGAAGGCAAGATCCGCGGCCGTTTGCGCGGAGGCGGCCGTGGCGAGGAGCAGGAAGAGGGCGGGTTTCATATTTGGCAGGCTGAACCACAGGGCAGGGGAGTGGTTGCGAGTCTTCGTGACGCTGAGCGAGACGTTATATGACCGAAGAAGCTCAAATAATACCCTCCGCAGCTTGCACGGTCAGAATGCTACCCTTAGATTTTTAGGTTTTTCACACTGATGATGAGCCTTTCCATCCCCATTCCATCTCATTCTGACCTCGCTTCCTTTGTGCACGAGGGCGCACGCCAGTGGCCGGAACGCGAGTATTTGAAGGATGGTTCTCGGATGCTGACTTACGCGGAAACGCGGCGGCGCGTGGCGTGCATCGCTTCGTGGTTGCGGGCTCGCGGCATCGGGCATGGTGACCGTGTGGTGATCGTGATGGAGAACCGCATTGAGACGGTGCTGATGTTTTTTGCCGTGGCACAGATCGGTGGCATCGCGGTGATCCTGCACCCGCAGATGAAGCCCGAGGGACTCCAGCGCATTCTAGATCAGACGGAGCCCAAGCTGGGCCTGCTGGAGCCTGCGACGGCTTCCCTGCGAGATGTTTTTGGCAGCACGCCGATCCTCTGGACGGCCAGTGAAGGTGAGGCGCTGCGCTTTGAAGACCTGCCGGATGATTCACAGCCTGAGGAGGTGCCTTTTTCGGGCGCAGGTGATGATCCTGCCTTCCTCGTCTTCACCTCCGGCTCCACGGGCACGCCGCGTGGGGTGATTTTGACTCATGACAATGTGCGCTTCGTCGCCGCTGCTATCCAAGCGAGGCTGCAATACCGCTCGGAGGATCGGGTGGCGATCTTTTTGCCACTGAGCTTCGACTACGGCCTCTACCAGCTCTTCTACGCGGCCATTGCCGGAGCCTCCGTCCTCATCGGCAGGCCCGAGATGGCCGGGCCGGAGCTGCCGCGCATCTTGGCGGCGCAGGAGATCAGCGTGCTGCCTGGTGTGCCGACTTTGTATGGCGGGCTGATCAAAATGCAGCGCTACCGGCCCGTGCCGCTGCCCAAGATTCGCGTCATCACCAACACGGGCGATCATTTGCCTCAAAGCTACATCAGCAGCCTTCGCGAGCTGTTTCCTGAGGCTCGCGTGCATCCGATGTATGGCCTCACGGAATGCAAACGCGTCTCCATCCTCCTGCCGGAGGAGATGGAAGCGAGGCCCGAATCTGTCGGTAGGCCGCTCGATGGCACGGAGGTCTTCGCCATTGACGAGAATGGCCGGCGCCTGCCGCCAGGTGAGAGGGGTGAGCTTTGCGTGCGCGGTCCCCATCTGGCTCCTGGTTACTGGCGGGCACCGGAGGAGACGGCGAAGCGCTATCCGGTGCTCGATGGCGTGCGCACGCTGCGCAGCGGGGATTACGGCAGCGTGGATGCGGAGGGCTTCCTCTTTATCCACGGGCGCAGCGATTTCCTCATCAAGCACAAAGGCCATCGCCTCAGCCCGGCGGAGGTCGAAGAAGAAGCCTGCCGCATGTTCGGAGTCGTGGCCGCAGGCTGCGTCAAAGACGAGGTGAAGGACCTGCTGTGCTTGTTTGTGAGTGTTTCAGACTCTTCGCTCGATGAGCCCAAGATCATCCAGGTACTCAGCGCCAAGCTCGAACCGGTCAAAGTGCCCAACCGCGTGTTTTTCCTTCCAGAGCTTCCCAAGACGGGAAACCAGAAGGTGGATCGAAAAGCCCTACGGGCCATGCTTTAAGCCATGAATACCGCCTTCGCCCATCAACTGATCGAGAAGCATGGTTCGCCGCTTTACGCGTATGATTTGGACGCGGTGAAGAAACGGGCGCAGACGCTGCTCGAGGCGTTGCCGGAGGGATCAAGGCTCTACTACTCCTTCAAAGCCAATCCTTTGCCTGCCATCGCCCGTGAACTGCGTGAGCAAGGAGTGCGGGCGGAGATCACCTCGAATGGAGAGCTGCGTGCGGCGCTCAATGCGGGCTTTGACAATGGCATCGTCTTCGGTGGTCCCGGCAAATCGGAGACCATGATCGCGAGGATGCTGGAGAATGGCGTGACGCATTTTTCCTGCGAGAGCTTCATCGATGCCACGCGACTCTCGAAGTTGGCCGTGAAGGCCGACATGAAGATCAAGGCAATGCTGCGAGTGAATCCGCAGCAGGCTCCTGATGCTCGATTGGCGATGAGTGGGGTGGAAAGCCAGTTCGGTTTCGATGAGGCGCTGCTGCTCGCGGAAGGGGCGGCGGATCGTTTGAAGCTGCCGAACCTCACGATCAACGGCGTGCATGTCTATTTTGGCACCCAAGTGGCTTCGGTGGAGGCACTGGCCAAGAACACGCAGTGTGCGCTGGAGACGGCGGCGCGGGTTTCGGGTGCGCTGGAACTTGAATGCGAGGTCATCAATGTGGGCGGTGGTTTTCCATGGCCCTACGCCAGCGATGCGGCGGGTAGCGATCTCGCGGGCTTGCGTGAGGCGTTGGATGCCTTGTGGAAGGCCTCGCCGATGCACGGCAAAGCTCAGCTCTGCTTTGAGAGCGGACGCTACCTTTGCGCCAGCAGCGGAACGCTGCTTACGAAGGTGCTCGATGTGAAGAAAGCCGGAACGAAGACCTACATCGTGCTCGATACGGGCATTCATCACCTCGGCGGCATGTCCGGCCTCGGCCGCATCCCGCGTGCGTCACTGACTTTGGTGAATCTCACCGCCCAGCGAGAGGGCGAGATGGTGGCTGATGTCGTGGGTCCGCTTTGCAGCCCGCTTGATAGCCTTGCACGAGGCCAGAAGATGTCGCCCGTCGAGGTGGATGATGTGCTCGCAGTGCCGAATGTGGGCGCTTATGGCCTCACCGCCAGCCTGCTTGGTTTTTTGAGCCACGAGACCCCTGAGGAAGTGGCCTATCGTGGCACCGACGTGGTCGAAAAGTGGGTCTTCCAGTGCTGGCATAATCTTTATCGCGCTGTTTAATCGTTTCCCCCCAATGACCGCTGCTGATCTGATTCCGAAACTCCAGGAAATTCTCCGTCCGAAGCTCCGCTTCCTCTCCGCCGATGCCGCTGTGCCTATGGAAGAAGACCTCGTTAAGCTCGGCCTCGACTCCATGGCTTCCATTGATCTCCTGATGGAAATCGAGCAGCAGATCGGCGTGCAGGTTCCTGATGAGATGATGACCGTGGATATCTTTTCGACGGGGAATCACCTCCTCGCGGTGATCGAGAAGCTCAGCTAAAGCCCCCAGTCACCCTCAGCGAGGACGCTGTGTTTGGGCAGAGCCTTGAAAGGCTCAGGAATCGAGAAGTGATGCGTCACCTGCTCCTCACGATGGTGGAGCGTGGGGGCGTTATCCCATGAGGCATCTCCAGGAAAGCTGGCGAGTGAGAGAAGACGTTCGCTGCCGAGCAGGGAAGGCCTTCGCACCAGTTCACCGACGAGGGCGTGGAGTTCGGTGAAGCTACTGCTGGCCGTGAAGTGATCGATTTCCATCCAGGCGGGGATGCCTCTGATCTTCTTTGGTGTGAGGAAAAGGTAGCTGGTGAGGCATCCAGTCTCATCGAGCACGCCGAGGAATTCATGACGCCGCATCGGTGCCGCTGCGAACCAACGCAGATACTCGGGCGTGATCCATTTTTCGATGCCGTCTGGCCTTTGAAAGCTCGCGGCGATGCTTTTGACCTCGAAAGGATCACGAGTGAGTTTTTTGCCAGCGGGAAGGTGAGGCCATTTTTTTGCCGTGAGGATGCTGAAGAGGCCGAGAGGCACAAAACGGCGTGTGATGGCTGTGGCTGGTCTCCACCCGCTTTTTTGCAGCATGATCTGCACGTCCGGTGTGGAGGTGGTGTCAGCCATCAGGGTGCTGGCTGCGAGGCGGCGCAGCTTCATGAGCATGGTCAGGCTGGCATTGCGATGGGCTTCATCCACCCGCCAGGTGGCGGCGATGTAGGAGGCACTGAGTTTACCACCGGCGGCATAACCAGCGGGAATGAGCGCCATGAAGCCTGCGATCTTGCCTTCATGACGCAAAACCCAGCCGCGAGATGGTGAGAGGGATGCGAAAGGATTCTCATCCCACCAGTGCGCTAGCCGCCGCTGCCACATTGCCTCGCTCAGCGGTTCCGCATCACTGGCGATGAGCCAGGGGATCAGCTCGTCCCGCGAAGCGGCGGAGTCAGGATAGTCTTCGATCTGGCAGGCGGGCATCGGCGGGCTTGGTAGCTGCAAAAGAAGGCCAATTCAAGTGAGCGCTTGATGTGTCTGACTGGCCTGCAAAGCGGATGAAGGGCATAAAAAAACGCGGGAGCCTTTTCAGGCTCCCGCGTGTGGGATGATGGATGCTCGTGTTACTCGTCAGCGGCGGCCTTTTTCTTGGCCGGAGCTTTTTTAGCAGCGGCTTTCTTGGCTGGGGCCTTCTTCTTGGCGACCGGAGCGGCTTCTTCCGCAGGAGCGGCGTCGCCGTCAGGGGCAGCTGCAGCTGGGGCGGCAGCGGCCTTCGGGACGAAGGCGTCCACCCATTCGATGTAGGCCATCGGGGCGGAATCGCTGCGGCGTTGGCCGAGCTTGGTGATGCGGGTGTAGCCACCTGCACGTTCCTTGGAGGCAGGGGCGATCTCTTCGAAGAGCTCCTTCACCACTTCTTTGTGGCGGAGGTAGCGCAACGCATTGCGGCGGGCGTGCAGCGTGCCCGCCTTGCCGATGGTGACCATTTTTTCCGCGAATGGGCGGACGGCTTTGGCCTTGGCGAGGGTGGTGCGAATGCGGCGGTGCTCGATGAGCGAGATGACGAGGTTCATCAGCAGGGCATCGCGATGGTCCTGCTTGCGCTGAAGTTTGATGGTTTTCCTTCCGTGTTTCATGTCCTGTTAGTGCGTTCCTATTCTTCGTTGGGTTGATCTTACTCGTCTTCGTCGTCGAGATGGCTGTCCACCAGCTTGGTGAAGCCAGCGGCATCGGCGATGTCCTCTTCGTCATCGGCCAGCATGCTGCTGCGGGCGAGGAGGGACACGCCGCCAGGGATGGGCTCAAGCAGCGCGGGATCGAATTTCATGCCAAGGGACAGGCCGAGTTCGGCGAGCTTTTCCTTGATCTCGGTGAGGGATTTCTTGCCGAAGTTGCGGTAGCGCAGCATTTCGGATTCCGTCTTCATGGCGAGCTGGCCGACGGAGGTGATGTTGGCGTTGTTGAGGCAGTTCGCAGCGCGGACGGAGAGCTCGATCTCGTTGACGCTCATGTTGAGCAGCTTGCGGAGTTCGGCGTTTTCCTCGCTCTGAGCTTCCGGGGCGGCTTCGAATTCCACGGCCTTGTCGTCGTAGTTCACGAAGACATCGAGGTGGTGACGAAGGATGGCGGCGGATTGAAGGAGGGAATCCTGCGGGGAGATGCGGCCATCGGTCCACACGTCGAGGACGAGTTTGTCATAGTCCGTGTTCTGGCCGACGCGGGTGGTTTCCACGCCGTATTTCACGCGGGTGACGGGGGAGTAGATGCTGTCGATCGGGATCACGCCGATGGGCGTATCCGTGCGCTTGTTTTCTTCCCAGGAGGCGAAACCACGGCCTACGCGGACTTCGAACTCGGCCTCGAACTTGGTCTTCTTGGCGATGGTGCAGATGACTTGGTCCTTGTTGATGACTTCGTAGTGGTTGTCGTCCTTGATGTCGCCAGCGGTGATGGTGCCTTCTTTCTCGACGATCAGGGAAAGGAGACGTGGCTCCTTGCTCTCACTGTTGTGGCGGAATTTGACCTTCTTGAGGTTCAAAACGATCTGAACGACGTCTTCAAGCACGCCGGGCAGGGTGGAGAATTCATGCTCAACGCCGCGGATCTTCACGGAGGTGATGGCTGCGCCTTCCAAGGAGGAAAGCAGGACGCGGCGGAGGCTGTTGCCGATGGTGTGACCGTAACCTTTATCGAAGGGTTCGGCGACGAACTGGGCGTAGGTTTCGGTGGCCGTGGCCTCGTTTTTAACGAGGCGACTCGGCATTTCGAATCGAGCAAGACGTGCTGACATGGTGTGTTTATATGAGGCCGGGTTACCTCCGGACGAGTATCCTGCTTATCCCAAAGGGAGGCAGGCACGGAGACCAACGGCGAATGGTAGAGGGAGGCTACTCGCGAGGGGCGGGGATAATGCGGGGTCCGCCTTTGAATGCAAGCGGGGATTTCAGGCTAAAAACGAGGATTTTGGGCACAAAAAAGCGGAGCCGAGGTGGCTCCGCTTTCGTGAAATCTGGGTGGGAAGGTTATTCCACGCCTTTCCAGGCACCGAAGCTAGCACCTTCACCGATCCATTTCTTAATCAGGTCGATGTTCGCGGCGCTGACGCGGTCGCCCTTGCCTTCGGGGGGCATGGCGAGGTCATCGGACTCTGGGAGGAGCATGGTTTTGACGAGCCAGCTCGCGTCCGGCTTGCCGGCGACGACGTTTTCATCGGGGTACTCGCTGCCGCCTTTCATGATCGTCGCGGCGCTATCGAGGCGGAGCTTGCCTTTCGGCTTCTTCACCTTGCCGTTTTCTTCGTGTTCTTTCTCGTGGCACTTGAAGCAGGTTTCCTTCAGGACGGGGAGGATCTGCTTTTCGAAATCCACCTTGCCAGCGTCTTGGGCGCTGCTGGTGGGGCTGATGGCAGCGGCGAGGACCGCAGCGAGGGAGAGGGCGATGGTTTTCTTCATATAAGGATGGCGCGGGATGCGCAGGGCGGATGATGGGCGAGGCGGTGAAAGCGTCAAGCTGCAAGCCAGAGGCTGCCGCGAGAGCTTTCGGAGTCGAGGGAAGCAAGCCCAGATAATCTGGGCAACCTAAATATTTCAGTAGCCTTAAATAATTTCTGCTGCCAAAATCGCCGCCATGAATCGCGCCGCTGCTGCCTCCCGCCCCGCACGCTCTCGGTCCACCGATGAAAAGGTGAGCCCGTGGAATGATCCCATTGGCATCCTCTTGCTCATGGCGGCTTCCATGCTGCTCTTGGCTCTCGTTTCTTATGACTCGTATGATTTGGGGCCGGATGCCACTCTGGGGCATGGAGACGCTCACAATGAATCGACGCAAAATTTCATGGGCTGGCTGGGGGCCTGGGTCGCCGGATGGTCCTTCTACCTGCTCGGCCTCGCTGCCTATGCCATTGCGATCTGCCTGACGTGGTTCGGTGTGTGCAAGCTGCACACCAAGACACCCACCACGCGGTTGGGCATACTTGGCACGGTCATTCTCACCGTCACAGCGGCGGTGCTTCTGCATGCGCTGAGGCTCTTTGAGCCAGATAACAACTTCTTACCAGAGGGCGGCGGCGGATTCATCGGCAGGCTGCTGGGAGATTTGAGCCTCGCCGTGGTGGGTAAAGGCGGCTCGGTGATGCTTTTCGGCAGCGTCTATGTCACCTCCCTCTTCATGGTCACGGGCATTCATCCACTCTCCGCCCTCCAGAGCATCCGCTACGAATTCGCCAAGTGGCAGGAGGAGTGCGAACAGCGCCGTCTGATTGCTGAAAAATTGGCCGAGGAAGCCGCGAACACCATTCCCGGCACATTCACCCCCATTCCCGAGGAATTGCGCAAAAAGAAACGTGGCACCAAAGATCCCGCGACGGCCGCCGCTCTGGCTGAGATGGCCAAAACGGCCGCCGAGACGGGTCTCGTCACGCCGGAACTGGGGCTCAAGTTTGATCCACCACCGCCGCCGAAGATTATCGATTCCTCCGCTCCGCGTTCCCACGAGGACAATGCCGATAAACCCAAGCTCACCGAGGTGTGGGAGAAAAAGCGGGCGCAAAAGATCGAGCAGGCTCCGCATGGCTCGCTGGGGAATCTCACGGTTCGTTTCAAAGACTACAAACTGCCGCCCATCGACCTCCTCAACTGGCCGGTGGAGCAGCACGCACCGACGGATAAAGTAGAGCTCCTCGCCACTCAGGCCACCATCGTCAAAGCACTCTCCAGCTTTGGCATCACCGTCGAGCCGGGAGATATCACCCGTGGTCCGGCCATCACTCGCTACGAGGTGCGGCCTGTGGATGGCCTCCGTGTCAGCCGCATCGCGAATCTCGATGCGGATCTGGCCCGCGCCACGCGTGCCGAGCGTATCAACATCCTCGCCCCCATTCCCGGCAAAGACACCGTCGGCATCGAACTGGCGAACAAAGAAAAGATTGTCGTCCCGCTCCGTGAACTGCTGGAGGATGATTCTTTTATCAACGGCAAGGCCAAGCTCCCCGTCGCCCTCGGCAAGGATGTGTATGGTAAAACGATCATCGGTGATCTCGCCGCGATGCCGCATTTGCTCGTCGCCGGTGCCACCGGTTCGGGTAAATCGGTGTGCATCAACAGCATCGTCACGAGCCTCATCTGCCGTTTCGCACCCGATGAACTGCGTTTCATCATGATCGACCCGAAGGTCGTGGAAATGCAAAACTACGAGGAACTGCCTCATTTGGCGCTTCCCGTCGTCACCGATCCGAAAAAGGCGCTCCTCGCCCTTCGCTGGGTGGTGAAGGAGATGGAAAACCGCTATCAAATCTTCGCTCAGGAAGGCTGCCGAAACTTCGAGACTTTCAACAACCGCAACCGCAAGCGCAAAGCCGATCAGGATGCCAAACGAGCCGCCGCAGCCGTCGCTGGCACGGCTGCTCCTGAACCTGTCACCACGGCTGCAAACGCTGCCAAACCTGCCAAAGCCTCGCCCAAGGTCGTCGAACCCGATTTGATGCCCACTGGCGCTGCGGCCCTGATGAGCCGTGAACCTGTTTTCACCCATGCAGTCTCCTTGAGCAGGGAGTCGGAAGAATTCGATCTCGATGCCGAGATGGAAGACTTTGAAAACGAAGTTCTCCGCGATGCCAGTGGTGCCTGGTTGGGTGATTCGCAGCCGCCGCCATCACCCAGCACCACCGAGCGTGATTACCGCCCGCCGGTGCCAGATACGCTGCCCTACGTCGTCGTCATCGTCGATGAGTTGGCCGATTTGATGCAGACCGCGCCTGCGGACATCGAAGTCTGCATCGCTCGTATCACGCAGATGGCTCGTGCCGCTGGCATTCATCTCATTGTCGCCACCCAGACACCGCGTGCGGACGTCATCACCGGCGTCATCAAAGCGAACATCCCCACACGCATCGCCTTCCAGGTCTCTTCCGCTCTCGATAGCCGCGTCATTCTCGACCGCAAAGGGGCCGAGAACCTCGTTGGCAAAGGCGATATGCTTTATGTGCCGCCCGGCGGAGCCCAGCCGATCCGCAGCCAGGGTGCCTTCGTCACCGACGATGAGATTCACGCCATCGTCGAGCATTGCGTGGCTCAAGGGAAGCCGGTGTTCGATGTCAAAGTGGATGCCAACAGCGGCGAATTCCTCGCTGATGGTGAAGAGGACGGCGATGGCGGTGGCATAAGCTCCGAGGAAGCTGAGACCCTGGAACAGTGCATTGAGGTCATCCGTCAGGAAAAGAAAGCCTCCACCAGTCTCTTCCAGCGCCGTCTGCGCCTCGGCTATGGCCGTGCGGCACGCATGATGGATCTTCTTGAGGCTCGCGGCATCATCGGCCCCGGTGATGGAGCGAAGCCCCGCGAGATTCTGGTGCAGATTGATTGAGGCCGGGCGGCTCAAGCCAGCACTTCTGAGACCACCCGGGCTTGTGGATTCTCCACGAGCACCTGATCGGTGCCGTTGCGCTTGTAGCTGAGCTTCTTGGGATCGAGTCCGAAGAGGTGGAGCAGGGTGGCGTGGTAGTCGTAGTGATTGACCACGTCTTTGACGGCGTGGTGCCCGAAGTCATCCGTCTCGCCATGCATGTGACCGGTTTTGAAGCCGCCACCGGCCACCCACATGCTGAAGCCATACGTATTGTGATCGCGGCCCACGGTTTTGCGGTCCTTCGCTCCGGCACGATTTTGAATGACGGGCAGGCGGCCCATCTCACCGCCCCAGTGGACGACGGTGGTGTCGAGCAGGCCGCGTTGCTTCAAATCAGTGACAAGAGCGGCGGCACCTTGATCGACATACAAACAGGCCGCAGGCAGACCGGTGAGAATGCTGGAGTGGTGATCCCAGGTTTGATTCCCGGTGAAAAGCGACACGAAGCGCACCCCACGCTCGACGAGGCGGCGGGCGATGAGGCAGCGGGTGCCAAACTCCGCCGCAGCGGGATTATCGAGGCCGTAGAGCTTCTTCGTGGCGGCGCTTTCTTGAGAGATGTCGAGAGCCTCTTTGGCTGCCGTTTGCATGCGGGCGGCGAGTTCGAAGGACTGAATGCGTGCCTCCAGATCGGATTCGCCGGGACGAGCTTCGAGGTGCTCGCGGTTGAGGCGGTCCACGAATTGAAGATAGCGGGCCTGTGCATCGCCTTTGAGGCTCAAAGGCGCATCGAGATTCGGAATGCGCGGCTCTTTGGGTCGGATGACGGTGCCTTGGAAGAGGCTTGGCAGCCAGCCGTTGCTCCAGTTGTCCACACCGAGTACCGGGACACCTCGCGGATCGGTGAGGGCCACATAGGCGGGTAGGTCCTGGTTCTCGCTGCCGAGACCGTAAGTGATCCACGAGCCGAGCGTGGGCCGCCCACCCGTGACCTGGCCGTTCATGAGGGCGGAGATGCTTTGGCCGTGGTTGTTCACGCCAGTGTGCATCGAGCGGATGAGCGTCACATCATCCACGATTCGTGAGAAGTGCGGCAGCAACTCGCTCACATCCATGCCGCACTGACCGTGCTTTTTAAACTTCCACGGCGGGCCCATGACCTCGCGACTGGCTCCGGCGGCATCGTCGTATTTCACCTCACCGGGGAATTCCTTGCCATCGAGCCGCGTGAGTTCTGGTTTCGGGTCAAAGAGGTCCATGTGGCTTGGGCCGCCTTGCATGAACATGGAGATCATCGCCTTGGCTTGGCCGAATCCGTGCGGCTGCTTCGGCTTGAGATCGTAATGCGGCACCGTGGCGCGGTCCGTGGTGGCTAGCAGGCCCTGCTCTTGGAGCAGCGTGGCCAAAGCGATGCCTCCGATGCCGTAGGCGGAGCGGTTGAGGATGGAGCGGCGGGTTTGAAGCATGAGACTTCTACGTCCGGCGCGGTGGCATCTTTTGCATGCGATCGAGTTTGTGACATGCTCGCCGCGTGCCGCCTACTCCCCAGCGCCTCGAATGGCTCGATCTCTTTCGAGGTCTGGCCGTGCTCGGCATGGTGTGGACGCATGCGGCGAACACCTTCCTCACCGCTGAACTGAAGGCCTCCGCATGGTTTGAGACCATGACATCGTATCACGGGCTGATCGCCCCGGCGTTCTTTTGGATCGCTGGTTATGCCCGGGCGCATGTCACCCTAGATAAAATCAAGCCCGCCTGGCCGGTGGCAAAGCGCCTGCTGCTCGTGTGGTTCATCGGCTACCTCATGCATGTGCCGTGGGATCACCTGTTTGATGCTCAAGC
>JBEIGR010000063.1:0-14612 GCA_040381795.1 Verrucomicrobiaceae bacterium
ACCGTCTTCTTCACCGCCGACGACGCCAGCCTCGACTTCGAGGATGATGTCGAGCGCGGCGCACTCTTTGAGGAGTTCCTTGGAGACTTTGATGTTCTCTTCGAGGCTGAGTTCGGAGCCGTCGAACATGTGGGAGTTGAAGAGATTGCCTTTGCCAGCCTCACGACGTGCCTTGGTGGCGGCGATCAGCGGCTTGAGAAACTTCTCGACGTTCTTGGGATGGCAATGATCGGTGTGGAGGGCGACGAGGACGTTGTAACGCTCCGCGAGGATGTGGACGGCCTCAGCGAGGACGATGGCTCCAAGTGCCATGTCTTTGACGGAGGTGCCAGAAGCGAACTCACCGCCGCCAGTGGAGACCTGGATGATGCCGTCGGACTTGCTCTCGGCGAAGGCCTTCAAGGCTCCATTGATGGTGGGCAGAGAGGTGACGTTGATGGCGGGATAGGCGTAGCCGCCTTTCTGGGCGGCATCGAGCATGGCACGGTATTGAGCGGGAGTGGCGACGGGCATCTTTGAATGTTAGATTGGGGATTTCTGATTCCTGGTTCGGAGAGCTGAGAGCATGAATCAGGAATCAAGATTCATGAATCAGGTATTGAGCAAGCAGTGAGCGGGCCAGTGGAGGCTTTTTAATTGTAGCTGCGGATGGCTCCGACGCGGACGCGACGGGTGCTGTGGGCTTCATCGCCAGGAAGATCGATCTCGTCTCCGGGGACGTGGCCGATGAGGGCTTTAGCCTTCTCGGAGAGATAGGAGATGATGTTTTTCTCCAGATCACCGTCCCAAGCGCCGAGGATGCTGAGGCTCTCAGAGGTACCATCGGCGAGGTCGGTGAGTTCGACAACGGTGCCGATGCCGACTTTGTCGTTGGGGGTATTCGCGAAATCGGTGCCGTGGGCGTGACGGATCTCACGTTCACATTTGCCCTGCATACGAAGGAGGACGGCCTGCTGATCACGGGCGGCTTTGTAACCGCCATTTTCGCGTAGGTCACCTTCGGCACGGGCGATCTGGATTTCCTTCTTGTTTTCAGGAATCTGGACGTTCACGAGGTCTTCGAGTTCCTTCTTTTTACGCTCGAGGGATTCCCAGGAGACGATCAGGCGGTCGTCCTGACGGGCGGTGGCGTTTTCAGCCATCATGGCCTCCATTTCAGGGCGCGATTTGATGATGCGTGCCATGAGAGAACGGCTGGTGAGGTCATCAAAGGCGGAACTGCCGAGGATGCGCTTGGCGAGGAGGCGAATGTCTTCTTCTTCGGCATCGGCGACCATTTCGCTGAGCAGGCCTGAATCTTCGGAGAGGAGGCTTTGGAGGCGTCCGGTGCGCTTTGGGCCGCCTTCCATCTGATCGTAGTCGATGACATCGAGGATGGCATGGCCGAGGTCGATATCGAAGCAGGATTCGGCGAGGCCTTTGCGCTCGCGGGCCATCCAGATGAGGAGATCGGCGCTGAGGTTGCGATTGCGGAGGCACTTTTTGAGGGCATCGGCGAGGACATCGAGCTCGTCGTTGTCGTTGAGGACGATGGCGATCTCAGCGACGGCCTTGCCGCCGGTGCGGGTGAGCTGCTGGAGGATTTCCGGCACCCAAGCACGATCCGGGAAGGCGGTGGGGAAGGCGCGATAAACGCGAGCGAGTGCGGCGGAGGCGAGCGTCTTGATGGAATCGGCCAAGATGGCGCGAGTCTCAGAGACGAGATCGGCAAGCTTCAAGCTGCCAAGCGGGGCGGTGGTGCCGAGGTTTTCGATGAGTTCATCACGAGCGAGGAGGAGCTGGACGCTTTCCTTGAGCTGGAGTTTGTAGCTCTTGCGGACGGTATCGGTGATGTCCTGGAAGATGGGGACGAGCTCCGTTTTGGCGTCTTCGAAGAGATCGAGGTCTTTTTGGATGCTGGCGAGGGCGGCGAGCTTGCCCTTGAGATCACGGACGGCGAGGAAGCTCTTCACCATGACGGTGCCGGGCTTTTCCGTCTGATCGCGGAGGATGAGCTTTTCGGCCCGTTTGGCGGGGACGACGACGTGGCGGTGGGCTTTGAGGGCCTTTTTGGCGGTCTCCCACCAGCGCTTGTATTCAGCCTCGGGGATGATTTTGCCCTTCAGGAGGACTTCGAGGCCGTCGAGGGAGAGGGTGCTGCCGCTGCTTTTGAGGGCCAGCTCGACGAGAGCGGGGGCGTTGTCCTTGGCGAGGGCTTTGAGGCCATCGAGATCGGTGAGGCGGCGAGCGAGGATGCTGTCACTTGGGAGGATTTCCAGGGAGTTCGCCGCGAAGCCGAGCTTCATGGTGTGGCCTGGTTTTCCTTCGAAGTCGATGCCGATACGATCTCCGAGGAGATCCCATTCGGTGATGCGACCGATGCCCCAGCTTTTATGCTGGACGGCGGTGCCGGGTTCGAGCTTGGAGATTTTTTCTGCATCTGCGCCGGAGAGCTTGCCGGCTGCCACAAGATTTTGCACCTCTGGATTCATGGGGAGGTGAGATTAGACGCTGGGAGGGCTGTGGCAAGGGATGGTTTCAAGTCGGGGTGAAAGGACCCGCCTTTTCAAAAATAAAACTTCTCATTTAGCCGGGATATTTTGTAGGCTCTTGGGCATGAGCACGGCCAATCACTCCAAGATTTTGACAACAGCGGAAGTTTTCAAGCAGGAGCGGGCCGAGGTGGAGAGGCAGCGGAAAGTGCGCTTTTCTGGTCAAGCTCAGCAGCCCGAAGTGAATGAAAATCATGTGGGCCTATGCTTTTCCGGCGGCGGGATCCGCAGTGCGACGCTGAACCTGGGCATCCTGCAAGGCTTGCAGGAGACCGGCGTCCTCAAACAGGTGGATTACCTCTCCACCGTCTCCGGCGGTGGCTACATCGGCTCGTGGTTCTGCGCCACACGGCATCGGCTGGCTGCGGCAGCAAAAGCGAAAAACGAGGCGGCTGCCGAACTGCTTGAAGACGACCGCTTTCTCATCGAGGACGAGGTCCCTGGACTCGGCTCCCCGATGCTGCGGCACCTGCGCCAGCACGCCCGCTACCTTGCCCCTAAGGCTGGCATCACCAGCGGAGATTTCTGGACGATGATCTCGATCTGGACGCGGAACACTCTGCTGATGCAACTGACGGTATTCATGGCGCTGTTTTTCCTCATTTCGTTCTTCCAGGCCGCACCGCTGGTTTTTCAATGGCTGGTGCGGGATGGCAGCCCATGCTCGCTCCTTTGGTTTGGCATGACCATCGTGCAGATTTTTTGTGTCGCGACGGCGTCGGCATTCGGTTTGTGTGAGCTGAGGAAGGTGATGAAGGGAAATAAGCAGGAGCATATTAAGGCCGGGGCCGGGATGCCTGCTGTGGTCATCACGGTATGCCTAGCCATCGCCTCGGTCTGCGGTGGAGCGCAGATCTTTGCTTGGTTCGCGGATGGTCAAAAAAGCGTGTGGGCGGATACTCCCTGCCAGATCTTTGCTGGGTTGCTGGCTCTCTCAGGCAGCATCATGATGGGAATGGCACGACGTTACCAATTCCCGCCGGAAAAGAAATGGGGGCGGGTGGTGCGGGAGGCACTGATCCATCTGGCCTGTTTTCCGGCACTTGCCGCAGTGGTCATGGCAGTGATCTGGCTGCTGGCGAAGGTTTTTCACGCCATCGGCAGCGCCCATCTGGTGCCCAGCTTTGATGCCCCCATGCTGGCTGACTACTATACGGAAGGGGCGATCGCCTGGAGCAGTGTGGTGACGGTACCGCTGCTAATGGGAGGCTATGGCTTAGTTATGATTGTGGCTACGGGCCTGCTGGGAGGGCATGCTTGGGAAGCGGCTATGGAGTGGCTGGCACGGGCGGGAGCTTGGCTGGTCATGGCACTGCTGCTCAGCGGGCTGGTGCTGGCGGTAGCAGTGGCTGGGCCGGTGTGGGTGGATTATTTATTCTCTGGCGAGGTGTCCAATTGGCTTCGCTCCACCATCGTCGGTGGCTGGGTTGCTGGGTCCATCGGAGCGGTGATCATGGGCCATAGTGAATCTACCAACGGCAGCCCCGCAGAGGGCGGCGTGAAAAAAAAGTTAATGAGCCTTCTGCCACTGCTGCTGTTAGCGGGTCTGCTGCTTTCACTGAGCTGGCTCGTGCGAGAGGCTTTTTTATATGTGTTGGAGGACTGCCACCAAAACATCCCACACGGCATCGGCGGCTTCGTGCTGGAATATTTTTTCTATGGGGAGGGCTTCGAGTCGGTCTGGTTGGCCGTGACGGGCGTTTCAGGCCTCGCCGCGCTGCTGCTCATCTGGCGAGTGGACATCAACCAGTTTTCCATGAACCCATTTTACCGCAATCGTCTCGTGCGCTGCTACATGGGTGCCAGCCGCACACATGAGATGAAAGAGGGAGAACGCCATCCTCACGGAGCGACCGGCTTTGATTTCGATGATGACATGAAACTCAAGGATTTCGCAGGTGAGAAGGCGGTTGAAGCAGGCTATCCTGGCCCTTTCCAAATCATCAACACCGCCGCGAACACCGGTGCCAGTGCTGGAATGGACGTGCAGGACCGCAGCGCAGAATCCTTTATCCTCACTCCGCTGCACGCTGGCTTCAATTTTGCCCGCTACTCCATGCCGGAGGCCATGCGTGAATCCAAGGAAGAGCACGTCACCCACCGCGCCTACTGTAAAACTGAGCGTTACGGCGGCGGATGGACACTCGGACATGCGCTTTCGGTCTCTGGAGCCGCTGCCAGCCCAAACAGTGGCTACCACACCTCCCCGCTGGTGGCCTTCATGCTCACCATCTTCAATGCACGCCTCGGCTGGTGGGCACCACATCCGGGCAAAAAGAAGGCTGGTCACGAACGCCCGAACCGCTGGTATGGCTTTCTCGGCTGCCTCATCAACGAACTCACTGGCTCTGCCAGCTTGAAACAAAGGTTTATCTACCTCTCCGATGGCGGTCACTTCGAAAACCTTGGTCTCTACGAACTCGTCCGCCGCAGGTGCAAGGTCATCATCGTGGGAGATGGCGAATGCGATCCCATCTACAATTTCCAAGCCCTCGGCACCGCCATCCGCCGCTGCCAGGTGGACTTTGGAGCCAAGATCGACATCGAAACGCGTGACATCATACCTGATCCCGCCGCGGGCCACAGCCGCTCCCACGGGGCCTTTGGCACCATCACCTATGAGGATGGAAAAAAAGGGATGCTCATCTACCTGAAGGCCTCCATGACCGGGGACGAGAGCCTCGCCGTGCGTCAATTCCGCGGGGAAAACCTCACTTTCCCCCACGAGAGCACCGGAGATCAGTTTTTCAGCGAATCGCAGTTTGAAAGCTACCGCGAACTTGGCAGGCACATCGCCAAACTGACCTTCCACCCCATCCCGCACCTTCATCAGAAGAAAGCAGAGACTACGAAGGCTTGGCTCAAACGCCTGCATCAATATTGGAGTCCGCCTCCTCGCGTCTCCTCCGCAAGCTTTGTCAGTCATTCAGTTCAGCTCACCGCCATCTGGCGGGAGACCCAAAAAGATCCAGCCTTGGCTGGTTTTGACACCGTGATCATGCCGAAATGGAGCCTGCTACACAACATTTGCTGCGGGCTTCCGGTGGATGCAAAAACCGAGCAAGCTCTCGCCGCCCCCCTGGCTCTCGCCCCGGAACCCGCCCGCAAAGCCGCCTACCTCTGCCAGGAATTGCTCCAACTCATGGAAAACGTTTACCTGGATCTCGATCTGCATCACGCCGCCGGCCACGAGGATCACCGAGGCTGGATGGAACTCTTCAAATACTGGGCCAAACAACCCGCCATCCGTCAGGCTTGGCAGCATTCCCATCAAACCTTTGGCGAGCGCTTTGAAACCTTCTGCGACGAGGTTTTGGACATGCCGACCACATCCACGCCCGCCGCCGACTCACTTTCCTGATAATCGTTGTTGCCAAACCACGGTAAATTTTGTTAAACAACCTTAGCCTCATGAAAAACCGATTCGTACTCATCGCCCTCGCCGCCCTCTCCCTCGTCGGCTCCGCTTCTGCGGACATCCAGTCGCCTCCGGGACATCATTATAACTGGAGCCGCAAGCTTAGCCGCGGCCTTGGCAATATGGTCTTCAGCCCCATGGAGTATGCCACCCGCTGGCGTTACACGAATGCGGAGTCTGGCTCTCTCGCCGCCATCTCCGATGCCGCCATCGAAGGCTCCAAGCGCAGCGTGGTCCGCCTCGTCACTGGTGCCTATGAAATCCTGACCTTCCCCTTCCCCTCCTGGAAGCTGACCTACCGCCCGCCTTTCTACCGCAAGGAGTATGTGGACAACTGGTGGGGATACACCGAGTTCCCACAGGACTTCGGCCAGATGACTCAGACGACCTATTCGCGTAGTCAGGGCTGGTAAAAGGCCTCCGATGATTTTCAAAAGGCGCAGGCTGTGACGGCCTGCGCCTTTTCTTTTTGCAAAAACACCGCCCCGCTGCCATCTCAGCGACCGCCATGCCCGCCGCCGATATTGACATCCAAAAAGTCGCCAAGCTCTCCCGTCTCTCGCTCACGACGGAGGAAGCCGCGCACTACGAAAAGCAGCTCAACGGCGTCCTCGCCTACATCGACACGCTCACCGCCCACGACCTTGGCGATGTGGAGCCCACCGCACATGCGATGCCGGTCTTTGATGTGCTCCGCGTGGATGAAGATCGCCCCGGCTTCACCCAGGAACAATGCCTCTCAAACGCCCCCAAACGCGCCGGCGATCAGTTCCAGATCCCCAAAGTCATCGAATAACTCATGTCTCTCGCCACTTCGACCATCGCCCAGCTTCGCCAGCGCCTCGCCGCCGGGGAAATCACACCGCGTGACATCGTGCAGGATGTCGCCAAGGCCATCGAGAGCCGCAATGGCGAACTCGGAGCCTACCTGAGCTTCGACACGGAGGCCGCGCTGAAGGAAGCCGATGCCGCCGACAAGTCTCTGCCGCTCGGTGGCATCCCGATCGGTATCAAGGACAACATGAATGTCACCGGCCAGCCCTGCACCTGCGCCTCCAAGATCCTCGCGGAGAATTACACCGCGCCTTACGACGCCGGAGCCATCCAAAAACTCCGCCAGGGCGGTGCCTTGCCCTTTGGCCGCTTGAACATGGATGAGTTTGC
Source organism: Verrucomicrobiaceae bacterium (assembly GCA_040381795.1). Classification (GTDB taxonomy): domain Bacteria; phylum Verrucomicrobiota; class Verrucomicrobiia; order Verrucomicrobiales; family Verrucomicrobiaceae; genus Prosthecobacter. Next base: position 7,114 of record JBEIGR010000063.1, read on the forward strand.
CATGGGTTCGAGCACGGAAAACTCCGCGCTCGGCATCACCCGCAATCCTCGCGATACCAGCCGCGTGCCTGGTGGTTCCAGCGGTGGCAGTGCCGCCGCCGTGGCCGGAGACATCGCCATCGCCGCGCTCGGCAGTGACACGGGCGGCTCGATCCGCCAACCCGCCGCTCTTTGTGGCTGCGTGGGCCTGAAACCAACCTACGGCCGCGTCTCACGCTTTGGATTGGTGGCCTTCGCCTCCTCGCTCGACCAGATCGGCCCCATCACGAAGACCGTCGAAGATGCCGCGTTGCTGCTGAATCATCTCTGCGGCAAAGACGGCCGCGATTCCACCTCCCTCGATGTGGAAGTGCCAGACTTCACCGCCGGCATCGGCAAGGACATCAAAGGCCTGCGTATCGGTCTGCCGAAGGAATACTTCATCGACGGCACCCACGCCGGAGTCTCCGCTGCGGTCGATGCGGCCATCAAGAAGCTCGAAAGCCTCGGAGCCATCATCGAACACATTTCCCTGCCACACACGGAGCTCGGCGTGGCCACTTACTATGTCCTCGCACCTGCCGAGGCCTCCGCGAACCTCGCCCGCTTTGACGGCGTGCGTTACGGCCACCGCAGCAGCAGCGCTGGCGACCTCATGGAGCACTATTTGAAGAGCCGCTCCGAAGGTTTCGGCCCCGAGGTGAAGCGCCGCATCCTGCTCGGCACCTACATGCTCAGCAGCGGCTACTACGATGCCTACTACCTGCGTGCTCAAAAAGCCCGCACGCTCATCCGCAACGACTTCACCGAGGCCTTCTCGAAGGTCGATATCATCATCTCACCCACCAGCCCCGCTCCGGCTCACAAGCTCGGTGAATTGAAGGACAATCCCCTCGCCGCCTATCTCGAAGACGTTTTCACCATCCCGGTGAATCTCGCGGGCCTTCCCGGCATCAGCGTGCCTTGTGGTAATGTGGAGGTCGATGGCGTGAAACTCCCCATCGGCCTGCAAATCATCGGCAAGTCGCTCGATGAGGTCACGGTGCTCCGTGCCGCGCATGCCTACGAGCAGGCTCGCTGATCACTCCCCTACCCAGACGATCCCACGCTCGATGGCGATGGCCACGGCATTGGTGCGGTCAAAGGCATCCAGCTTCTCCAAAATGATGCTGATATGCAGACGGATGGTGTCCAAGCTCACCTTCATGATATTCACGATCTCTTTCTTGCTCTGGCCGCGGACGAGCAGCCGGAGGATCTCCAGCTCACGCTCCGTGAGCGGCTTGCGTTTTTCGCGGGCTTTGAGCTTCGCATTGATGGCGGCGGGAAAGTAGCCTTTGCCTCCGGCGATGGTGCGGGTGGCATCGAGCATCTCCTCGCACTCGCAGCACTTGGTCAGGTAGCCACGGGCACCGGCGCTGACGGCGCGGTAGATGTCCTCCTCGCCATCGAGGATGGTCAGCATGAGCACGCGGGCATCGGGAAACTCGTTGCAGATGGTGGACCTCGTCTGCACGCCGTTTTGATCCGGCAGATCGTAATCCATGAGCACCACATCCGGCCGGTGAAGGCGGAATTGCTCCACCGCCTTCGCTCCCGTGCCCGGGAACGCCCACGCAGATGCCCTCCGTGCCGTCGTGAACAAACAACACCCCCAGTTGGGATGGTAAAAGGTGGTCACCGCTTCGATTTTCAACGGTGGATGCTCCAGCGCTTTGTCTGGCACCATCCAGCGAATGTCGCGGATCGAGCCAATAGGCTCCGCGCCCATCAGGTGAAGGGCGAACCAAAGAAAGACGATGAGGCGGAATGCCGACATGCAGGCAGATACTGCTCCCGCACTCCGTTGGAAACGAGTTGTTCATGTGACTAAATGCCCCCGCCTCTCGCCATGGGCCGACGGGCGTTTTAACATGGACAGCCAGAGGAGAACATGCTGCCATCAGCCATGCTCCGACGCGTCCTTTTACTCATCGCCGCTCTCATCACCTGCTACGGCCTCTGGTGGTTGTTTTTGCGCTCTGCCGAGCGGCAAATCCTCGCCGCGCAGGAGACTTTCATCGAGGCTTTGGAGGAGCATGATTGGGAAAAAGTCTCTCTCATGCTCGCTCCTGATTTTGTCGGGCCGCAGGGCCTCAACGCCCAAACCGCCATGCCGGAGCTTCAAAAAGCCCTCAGTGGTTTTGTCACCCTCGACATCGAAGCCCAAGAACCCACCGTGCAGGCCTCGCCAAAGCTCGGCGTCAGCACCCAGCGCATCAAAGTCATCGGCCTCGGCAGTTCCTTTGCCATCGCCGTGCGTGAGCGGGCAAACCAGCTCCAGACGCCCTGGCTGCTTCATTGGCGCAAAACGGGCTTCTGGCCTTGGAATTGGGAACTCACTCAGGCTCACAACGACTCGCTCTGAGATCTCCCGCCTAATTTCATGCCTCGCTGGGGTCCCACGCCTCCATCACCAAACTCGCCGCGCCGAGTGCCCCGGCCTCGCGACCAAGCTTGGTGGGTCTGAGGAGCAGCGGCGAATGCTTGAGCGCCGGGATACATTCGAGGCCGCGAGCCATCACGGCCTCACAGAATCGCGTCCCCAGCGCCGTGAGCGGCCCATGAAGAAAAAATACCCGCGTATCCAGCATGAGCTGTACCAGCCCCAGCACACGTGCGTAGTCCGTCACCACCGCCTCCCATTCACGGCCCCCTTTATCAGCCAACTTTCCAAGGGCCTCACGCAGATCCTCCGGTGGCTCTTCTGAGCTGCCCGAGAGATCACGCCAGACACGCGAGGCGGAAAGAGCCTGATGAATCTGCTGCGTGCCGCCTTCCAAAGGCCATGGCAGCATGCCGATCTCACCGGTGGCATGATGCGCCCCCGAGAGCAGGCGGCCCATCTTCACCACACCAAGGCCAAAGCCCTGCCGAGCACGAACAATCACAAAATCCGGCTCATCACGACCTTCACCAAACCATCGCTCGGCCAGAGTGATGACGTGGAGATTGTTTTCCACCATCACCCGCGTTTTCAACGGCTCCGCCAGCAGCTCAGCGAGCGGCACCTCTTTCCAATCCGGCTGAAACTGAGAATACAACACCTGCCCTTTTTGAGGGTCCACAAAGCCTGGTGAGCCGATACCGACGCCCAACAAAGGCCCCACCGCTCCTTCCCGCAGTCGATTCACCGCCTTGGCAAGACGCTCGACCATCTCCGCAGCAGTCACGCAGCTAGGCAGTGCCTCCACATGAGTCGCCTCGATACCGCCTGCAAAATCCAGCCTCACTGCCTGGAGCCTTCCACCAGTGAATTCCACCCCGGCAAACCATCCCGCCTTCGATACAAGCTTTAGCAAGCGCTTCGGCCGCCCCGTTGCCCCTCTCGCTGTGCCAGACTCGATCAAAAAGCCCCGCTCCACCAATTCATCCACATGGATGCCCATCGTCGAAGGGGCAATCTCCAGCTCCTCCGCCAGCGCCACACGTGAGGAGATATGGCCACGCCTCACCTCGCGCACGATGCGTGCCTGCATGTCCTGCTGAGTCGATTTAAAAGTTCGCATGAGTTTTTCGTCCATTCCGCCGAAGGGCGGAATCGTCAACACGAGGCTCTCTTAGAGCAAGTTCCCCGCCAAAATCACGCCCGCGCCGTGTTGGGCGTGCGGCGGTCATCACGGAAGAAGGTCTCCATGCGCTGACGCAGGTCCGCGTAGAAGCTGCGGGCCATGTCTTCGAGCATGTCCGCCTTGAAGCTGATGCCACTGCTGGCCGCCGCATCACGGGCTGCACGGATTTTCTCATCAAAGGAACGCTCAAGCTCCATCAGATGCTCCAGGAATTCCTTCGCGGCACGGCTGCGATCCACGCCCTCAATGAGAGCACGCTCCAGCGGCTTGTTTTGCGTGAGGTGGAGCAGTTTACTCTCTCCCAGCTCTTTCATGTAGCGATTGAAGCTAGTGAGGAAGGCCGTGCGTTCTCGGTCAAACTTCACCTCCTCGCGATCCAGCAGCGTGTCGTAGGGTCCGGGCTTCGAGAAGAACTTCACCACCAGCGGAATCGTATCCACCAGCATGAAGAGCAGCGTGAGCACCAGATAAGCCACGAGAGCGAAGGTGCCGCCTTCCTGCCCATTCTCGAAAAGCTCATGCAGAGCGAGCGTCTGCTTCAAAATATCACGCCGCGGCTCCGCCTGAATGATGGCGATGCGCTTATCCTCATCCAAAGTGAGTCGGCTGATTTCAGCATGCAGGTTTTTGAGCTGGAGGAGCAGCGCATCAATCTGCGTCTTCAACGTCTCGCGGATGGCGTTTTGCTGGCCCACGAATTGATCGGCCTGCTGCTGCTGCACCTGCTGTTTGAGCACTTCGATGCGATCCTTTTCTGCCTTCAATCGAGCCGCATCTTCAGCGGCCTTGGCATTGAGAGCGGCATTCACGCCGTCCTCGGCGGCTTTGATCTCAGCGATGAGTGTCACGCGGCTCTTCGTCATCGTGTCGAGCACCCCACTGAGGCGGGTGCTCTCAGCCCGTCGCCAGGTGAGCTGGTCCTCCTGAATGCTTTTGGCACGCGGACCGAGGCCGATGATGCCACTGCGCTGGCCATTCACCTCACGCTCAAACTCCGTCTGCCAATGATTGAGCTCTCCGGCGATCTTTTGATAATCGGCGCTCATCTTGGCCATCTCGGCATCGAGGGCTTCGAGCTTCGTTTTTAGCGGCGCGGAGGCTTCCGTCACCTTGGCCTCGCGTTCGGCCTTGGCCTTCTTTTCGTCCTCGGTGAGCGGTTTCTCGACGGGTTTGCCATTCTCATCGAGAAATTTGGCGCTAAAGCTGGCATTCCAAGCCTCACGCTGCTTGGCGATCTCTCCCTCCAGCGTGGTGATGCGTGTCTCGACAGCCACTTTCTGCTGTTTCGCCGTTTCGCGGGCCCCCTCGATCTCCTTCTGACGATGCTCCTCGATGACCGAAGCCACGGTATCTTTGAAAAGCAGCAGCGTGAGCGGATGCGAGATCGTGATGCCCATCAGCGCGGCCACCACCATGCGCAGGCCAAACTGCGCCGCCTTGCGGAAGAAACTCTGGTAAGCTCGGTAGGTGGCCAGCAAGGCACGGTCCACGGTGAGAATGATGAAGGCCCACACCAGCGAGACCGGGGCGATGACCCACACATTGTCCGTCAGCGTGCTCAAAGCATAGGAGCAGGCGATGATGGCAAAGATGCTCGGCACCAGCACCGTGGCTCCAAAGGCGACGTATTTACGCCGCTCCCAGGCGGGGCAGGCGTCGAGGTTGTCCGAAGAAGCGGCGGAGAGCCAGAAGAAGACACGTTCGATGCGGTCGAGGAAGGACATGGCGCGTGGGGGCGGGGTTGCGCGAGTGTGCGGGCCGCTAGCATAGAGTCAAGGAGAGGAATGAACGCGATGTCAGCGAATCATTCCCCAGTTCCGACCGAACGGGAAGTAACAGAAGAGCGCCGGACCGATCAGATTGCGCTCAGGCACAGCGCCCCAGTAGCGGCTGTCGGAGCTATTGTAGCTGTTATCGCCCATGGCCCAGTATTGCTCGTCTCCCAGTGTCTTCTGATTTCCGGGGGAAAGCATCTGAATGGCTCCGTAACCTCGGTATTTACCTTCTTTAGCGGCGACGCGTTTCATGCCGCTTTCCTCAGCAGGCTTGCCATTGATCCAAAGTCCAGGCGTTTTCACCTCAAGGATATCACCAGGAACTCCGACGAGACGCTTGATGTAGTGCTGAGAGCCCTGCTCGGCAGGCACGTTCATATAAGGGCTGCGAATTTCTTTCGTGGTGAAGACGAAAACCTCGCCGCGCACGGGCTGGCGGAAATGATAGGCGAATTTGTTCACGAGCACATGATCACCCGTGTCCAGCGTGCCGCGGGCGATGAGCTGGCCCTTGGTGATGAGCTGACCGCCCAGAGCAGAGGGAGAAAACTGGCCCACCATGTCCGGCGTGACGTTGTCCGTCTTCATCTGCGGATAAGCACCGGTGTAACTAAAAAGGCCGAGGTTGTAGTGCGTGTTGATGAGTTGGGCCATCGGTGCCCAGATCCAGATCGTGTGGCCATCGTCAAAGTGCAGGCGGCAATGCGTGAAGAAGCCGAGCACGCCATGCTCCGTGAGCGGCTCCTTGACGCGGATGCGCCCGGTGTGATCGGAGGTCACGTCGATGTAGCTGCGACCCGTGACGAAGTCTTTGCCCATCGAGAGGATGTTCGGCGTGGTGTCCTCCTCGGTGTGGTTTGCCACGATGCCATACAGAGTAGGCTGCATGGAGCCGGTGGGGATTTTAAACGGCTGTAGCAGGTAACTGCGAATGCCAAAGGCCACCACGATGGCCACAAAAAAGACCTCGATGTTGTCCGCAATATCCGAAGGCTGAGCACCGGGCAGGGCGCGTTCGCAGACGGCGTTGATCTCTACGCTGAGCGTGTCGATACGAGCCTTATCCCGCGACCGCATGGCATCTTCAAGACTGCTGCGCAGGGAGGTGATCTCCTGGAGCTTGGCCTCGGGAAGGATGTCACGCTTGTAGTTGATGAAGCGCGTGACGCCCTTGTGGAGGAGCTTGGCGTGCTTCAGGTAGCGAGGAGTGAAAAAGGAGAACATCAGAGGCTGGCTGGCTGGGTCAAAAGTCAGAATATCTTAGCCGTTGCGGGCGAGCAGGGCCTTGGCGGCCTTTTCGATCTTCGGCAGCAGCTTGGCCGGCAGATTCGTGAGCAATGGGAGCGTGGGACCCGTGCCAGCGATGCCCGCGAGCTCGACGGCATGATGCAGCACCATGATGGGGCTGTGCGCATTGCGGAGATCTTCAAGGCCGCAGAACTCCTGGCGGATGGTTTCAGCCGTCGTGTAATCCTTTTTCAAAATGGCCTTCAGCATGGCCGTGGAGCGGCTCGGGGCCACACACACGCAGCCAGCGGTGAAGCCCGCGACGCCGAAATCACGCATGTGAACGATGGCTGGCTGCTCGCCGATGCCGCTGATGATGAGGTTCGGATCGACGAGCTTGGTGAGCTTCTTCAGATACGGGTCCTTCTTCGGGTCCTCGACGACGATGGCATATTTAATCCATGAGATGAGGCCGTCATTCACGAGGCTGGCCGCCAGCTCAGGGGTGATGTAGGCACCGTCTTTGATGTAGAGCACGGCCTTGATGCCGGATTTTTCGACAAAGTGGCGGATCGCCGTGGCGACACCTTCCGGCTTCGATGGGAAGAGCGTGGGCAGCAGCATCGCGGTGGGAAAGGCGAACTCGCTGAGGATTTTTGCCTGATCCATCGCCGTGCCATACATCGGGCCGACGGAGGGGACGATCCACATGTCATCCGGAGAGAGATCGACGAGCATCTTCAAGAGGGAGTGATACTCGCTGAGGGCGATGTTGTAGAGGTTCGCATTGCCCCCATAAAGCAGCGTGCGGATACCGCCCTTGTGCATGTGCTTGATGAGCTTCGAGTTCTGTGACTTGCTGAGAGAAAGATCTTTGTTCCGGCAGAGCGGCGGAACGGCGATGACG
>JBEIGR010000064.1:0-14576 GCA_040381795.1 Verrucomicrobiaceae bacterium
CGCTTCCTCAGCCTCCTGAATGCCATCGCACACATCGGCCCCCTTATCGGCCTGCTCGGCACCCTCATCGGCCTTCTCGATGCCTTTACCCGCATCTCTTCCTCCAACGGCCTCACCACCCCGGCGGATGTCGCCCAGGGCGTTTATCAGAGCCTCATCACCGCCGCCCTTGGCCTCGTCGTCGCCATTCCCGCCTACCTCGGCTACGCCTTCCTCACCGCCCGCTCCCGCTCCCTCATGCATGACCTCGAGCGTGCCGGTATCGAAATCGTCAATCTCATCGAAGACAGCAAGACGACCTCCAACATCGTCGAGTTTCACCAAGTCAGTGAATCCCCCTCCGTCGTCCCGATGACCAAAAACCGCACTCGCAGCTTCAAAGCCTGATACAGCCTGCGTTTCGGGGATGAAACGGACTCATGCAGCCCCACAGGTGGCGAATGTAAGCCACCAGTTGAGGCTTCTTGACGAGCAGTCAGCGCTAAAGAAGGTGCCGCAAGAACTGAAACCCTTTCTTGAGAAAGCCGATGCAGCGAACCCTTGAATGCGAGCATTTTGTCAGCCAGTTGCACTGCCCCCGTTTCCTTGATCCCGACTCCTTCTCGTGAGGAACATTTTCATTTCTGATGCCGTTCCACTCCTTGAGTTGGTCGCCTAGAATGAGGATGAGAATTCGTATGGGCACGGACTTGAGTGAGGACAAAAAATTACTTCTGTCACAGAACAGTGGATTTCGGCGCACTCGTCGAATCTCAATCTTCGTGCCGAGCGTAAATGGATAGTGGATTGGCGAGTACAAGCCGCATGTCCTAATGCAGTATCCAACATGTAATAGATGCACCCGCTTGCACCGCTGACTCGCCATGATGCTCTCCGTTCCTGGAGAGCCTTTATCCCTAAGGTGGCGGAGTATAGCGGTTCTCGGAATCATGTGCAGGACGGGCACAAGAATGTTTCGCGGTTGAGCGCATGCATTCGCTTTCGCACCTTGCTCGAAGATGAGGTCATCGCCGAAACCTTGGCCGCCCATCCCTTCCAATTGGCGGAGAAGTGGCTCCAAGAGGTTTGCTGGCGTCGTTACTGGAAAGGCTGGCTTGAAATGCACCCGCAGGTTTGGACCCAATGGCGACATCAGGTTCTGCAGCTCAACAAGCAGTTCCCAGAAGAGGCGCTAGCTCGCGCCAGCGCTGTCATGGCTGGCGAGAGTGGAGTTGCCTGCATGGATGCAATCGCCCGTGAGTTGATCGTTACGGGTTATCTTCATAATCACGCTCGAATGTGGTGGGCGAGCTTTTGGATTCATGTGGAGAAGCTGCCGTGGGAAATGGGTGCTGACTTCTTTTTCAGACATCTCATGGATGCTGATCCCGCGAGTAATACTCTTTCGTGGAGATGGGTGGCGGGTCTGCAAACTCCCGGTAAGAGCTACCTTGTGAGGTTATCGAACATCCAAAAATATGCACCGGGTTACATCAGCGGCAATGAAGCGGGCATCGAACGAATAGCGGACGGGGTTGTGTTCGCCAGTGATGTGAGTGGCACTGTTCCAGATCTGAAACAGCCTCTGGCCTCGTTTCCAGCGGAACTCGGCCGCACCCGCGAGCGAGCAGGGCTCTGGTTGCATCCAGATGATCTCACGCCTGAGATTGGGCCTTTAGCAGCGCTCGTTCCAACCAGCATTGCAGCATGCATTAGCGATCGCGTTTACTGCGAGACTTATCGGCTCAGCAGTCAGCGCATCGCCCTGCTGCATACCTTGCTCCGGGATGGACTTGCGAGAGCAGGGACTCACTATTCTTGCCGGGCTGTCGCCGTGGAAGCTGATGATCCGGTGACAGGTCTGTGTTCATGGGCTCGGGAGCATGAACTTGCCGAAGTTATCGCTTTTGCGCCCATGGTGGGTCCGATCCACGACATGCTGCCACGTCTCAGAGCGAGCCTCGACTCGATGGGGACGCGATTGACGCTTATCCGAAGAGCCTCCGATGCCACCGCCTTTTCCTTCGCCACGGCGGGCTTTTTTCCATTCTGGCAGAAGATGAGCCATCACCTCAAAGCACTTTCGTTGTCATGAAAACGATCTCCACGCCGGAACACATCTCCCGCATCATTCGCTACGCATGGGAGGATCGCACCACGTTCGAGCAGATCAAGGAGCGCACAGGCCTCACCGAAAGACAGGTCATTGAGGTGATGCGACGAGAGCTGAAGCCATCCAGTTTTCGCATGTGGCGAAAACGTGTTTGCGGCAGAGTCACCAAGCATCGCAAGCTGCTCGAGCAGCATTTGAAAGGTCAAGTCGATGACGAATGAACTAACTCACATACCCATCTGTAATTGAAGAGCGCCAATAACCGAAACGTCGATGTGTTAGTCATTGGAGCCGGCATGGCCGGACTCTCTGCCGCAGCCGCTGTGCAGAAGGTGGGACGCAACGCCGTCGTGATCGACAAGGGCAGAGGCGTGGGAGGTCGCATGGCGACACGGCGATTCGGTGCGGGGAAACGGGAAACGGGCTCACGCGACATGAAGCACGGAAAATCAAGGGATCCAGCGTCATTCCATGGGGGAAAGTGAGTTTGCTAGGGTGACGGTGCCATGAGCACACGATTCACCACACCACCACCCATCGTCACCGAAGCCGCCACCTTCATCGGCTTCGACTACCACAGCAGCGAGACAGATCCGCGAATGAACGTGAATGTCACGATAGGCCTCTATTGGGGGGGGCATTCGCGGCTCATTCGGCTTGGAGTGGTGTTCCAAGCCATCCCTGCTTCTTCATTTCATGCGTATGCTCTGGTCGGCAGAACAACACTTCGTGCTGAATTGCTTATTCCGAGGAACGCACGCTATCGAGCGTGACCTGCCACTGCTCCTGACCTCGGAAAAAGCTGCGCTGGAGGCGCATCGCCACATCCCAGGGGGCGGGAGGCAGATTGCCGATGGGGGCATTGAACCAAACACTGTCCATTCCTGCCCCATCCTGGGTGAGCATGAGGCGCAGATGCTTCCCTTTGATGCTGCGGCCGGGTAGCCTCGGCATCACGCGACGGCAGAAAAACAAGGGTTCGGGGTTCTTTTGCCCAAAAGGCTCCATCAGCTTGTAGTTTTCCAAAAAGGAGAGCGTGAGGTCTTTGAGCTTTACCTCGGCGTCGAGCTCCAGAAGAGGCGTCATGGCCTCATCGCTGAGGGCTTTGCGGGCCGCTGCGGAAAAGGCGATGCGGAAGTCATCGAACTTGGACTCCTCCACGGAGATGCCAGCCGCCATCGCGTGACCGCCGCCGCCAAGCAGGTGCTCGTTGCAGACTTCGATGGCTTCGACCAAGGAAAAACCGGGGATGCTGCGCCCGCTGCCCTTTCCCACGCCGTCTTCACCGAAGGAAACGAGGATGGTGGGACGGTGGCAAAGCCGCGAAATACGGGAGGCGACGATGCCGATGACGCCGGGATGCCAGTTTCGTGAGCCGAGCACAATGGCGGAGAGATCATCGAGATCACCCAGCGTGCCGAGCATGGCCTCCGCCTCGGCGTGAACCGCTTGCTCGACGTTCTGGCGGTCTTTGTTTTGGGCTTCGAGCAGATTGGCAAGCTCGGCGGCCGTCTCCATTTCGGGAGCGAGGAGGAGTTCCAGTGCCTTCGCGGCCGTATCCAACCGGCCCGCTGCATTCAGGCGGGGACCAAGGCGGAAGCTGACGTGATGCGTCTGCACGAGACCATCCACACCTGCGAGCTGCTTCAGGGCCCGCAGGCCGAGCCGCTGCGTCTGCGCCAGCGCCTCCAAGCCACGGCGCACGAGGAGGCGGTTTTCACTCACCAGCGGCACGAGGTCCGCCACGGTGCCCAGGGCCACGAGATCGAGCGTTTCCTTGAGGTCAAAATTCGGCGCCGGGCGTGTTTTGAGCAGCGCATGGGCCACTTTGAAGACGAGGCCTGCGGTGCAGAAGTAGTGCCATTCTTCGCCGAGCTTCGGATTCACCATCGCGAGGCATTTAGGCTTCCCGAGGGGGGAAAGCTCGTGGTGATCCACAATCACGCAGTCCACCCCCTGCTCTGCCAGCCACGCCGTCTCATTGAGAGAGGTCGTCCCGCAATCCAGCGCGATGAGGAGATCCGGCTTTCCAAAAAGCTCGAAGCATTTGGCCAGTCCATCCATGCTCAGGCCATAGCCCTCCTCCATGCGGGAGGGCAGGAAGAGCTTCGTCTCCAGCCCGTAGGCCTTCAAAACGAGATGCAGCAGGGCCATCGAGGTCACGCCATCCACATCGTAATCTCCATAAAGAACCACCTTCTGCTTCTCATCTACGGCTTTGAGCATGCGTTCCACGGCGGCGGGCATCTCCGGCAGGAGGCGGGGATCGCCCAGAGTGGCCAGCTTCGGCACGAGAAAGTCCCGCGCCTTTTCCGCCGTGGTGATGCCACGCTGAGCGAGCAGGTGGGTGAGCAGAGACGGTAAACCGGTCTCAGCCGCCAGTTCGGCCGCGCCTTCGGCATCTGGCTTCACGAGCCAGCGAGGCGGACGGATGAACATGACGGGAGTTTCAGACATGTGAGGTTTGCGAATAATTTGTTTCCTTGTATGGAGCCTTCGCGGCGGCTAGTCAAAGAATCGCTACTCCGCTCAAAGACGGCCGCGATGGAGAAACAAAGATGCACGCAGATCATGCAGGAAAATGGTGGCTCGCGGCGATGGGAGTCGTGCTCATCGCAGCCGGATCGTTTTTTGCGTGGAGGCTTTGGCTTTCTTACCAGCTGACCTCCGCCAGCCGCTCATGGCTGGAGGTTCCATGTCTCATCGAGGCCTCAAACATCGTCAGCGAACGTCCCACGCCGACCTCCGCCCTCGCTCATGAGGTCAAGATTCGGTATCGCTATGACTTTGGCGGCGTCTCACATGTCTCCACCCGCATTCGTCATGTCGAGGCGGCTCCCAGCGCCCACCTCGACAAGGTGCAAGCGGTGCAGCAGCAGTTCCCACCTGGCACGCGGCAGGTCTGCCGAGTGAATCCTGACGATCCAGCGGACTCCGTGCTCCTTCCCGGCACGCGGGCAGCGCTGTATTCCATCTGGTTTCCCCTGCTCTTCGTCGCCGGTGGCGTGGGCATGCTCGTGGGCATTGCACGCCGCGGAAACCTACCCCTTACCTCATGAAGCTCGAACAAACTGTCTCCACCTCCAGCAACCTCCTTCCTTTCCTCTTTGAGGCCTTTCCGGAGGCCAAAAAGACCAAAGTCCGCCAGTGGCTGAAGCATGGCTCTGTGCAGGTGAATGGCCGCTCCATCACTCAATTCGATCACGCTTTGTCCGCAGGAGATAAAATCGCCATCCGCCCGCAGAAAAAGCCCATTGAGGAGGTCTCTCCCCTGCCCCCCGGCCTCAAAATCCTCCATGAAGACGCATCGCTTCTCGTGGTCGAAAAGCCCACCGGATGGCTCACCATCGCCAAAGACAGCGGCAAAGGGCGAAACATCTACTCCGTGCTCATGGACCACGTCCGCTCCGTGACGCCGAAACTGCGTGTGTGGATCGTTCACCGCCTCGACCGCGAAACCTCTGGCCTCATCGTTTTCGCCAAGACCGAGGAGGCCAAACGCACCCTTCAGGAAAACTGGCAAGACTTTGAAAAACGCTACCTCGCCATCACCGAAGGCATCCCAGCCAAGCCCGAGGGCACCTTCCGCTCTCATCTCGATGAGTCCAATCCCATGCGTGTTTACAGCGCCGCGGCCACGGAAGATACCCGTGAAGCCATCACGCACTATCGCGTGCTGAAACGCGGTGCCGGGCGTGCCCTCGTGGAGCTCAATCTCGATACCGGACGCCGTCACCAGATCCGCGTCCAGCTCTCCGATGCCCACTGCCCTGTCTTGGGGGATGTTCGCTACGGTGCGAAGAGTGATCCGGCTGAGCGCCTCGCTCTCCACGCCAGCCAGCTTGTCTTTAAGCACCCCGATGACGGTCGGAAAATGCGCTTTGATTCTCCACTGCCGAAAAATCTCGCCGCACTGGTCTGACGATCCTCAATAGGCGTTGTCCCGCTTGAAGAAGGTCAGCGCCATGATCTGGATGTCGAGCCAGAGGCTCCAGTTTTCCAGATACCAGAGGTCACACTGGATGCGCTCGCCGAGGTCGGTATCGCCGCGCAGGCCGTTGATCTGGGCCCAGCCGGTCATGCCGGGCTTGGCCGTGTGGCGGGCGTTGTAGTGCGGGATCTCGTGCTTGAAGCCAGCGATGAGCTCAGGACGCTCCGGACGCGGGCCGACGAGGCTCATTTCGCCCTTCAGCACGTTCCAGAACTGCGGCAGTTCGTCGATGTTCGTTTTGCGCATGAAAGCGCCCACTCTCAGACGACGCGGGTCGTCTTTGACGCACCATTGCGCCCCTTTGCCCAGCTCTGCGTTGAGCTTCATGGAGCGGATCTTGATGATCTCAAAAGGCACACCGTTGTAACCCCAGCGGCGCTGGCGGTAAAAGATGGAGCCTTTGGACTCCAGCCAAACCAAAGCACCAAAAAGGGCCACGATCGGGCCGCTGAGCAGAAGACCCACGATGGCACCGACGATGTCGAGAGCACGTTTGGCCATCACGTTGATCGTGTGATCCAAAGGAAGGCGGGTGACGCCGAGGATGGGCGTGCCGGCGATAGTTTCGAGAGCCAGACCGGAGGAAAAAACCCGGAAGACAGAAGGGATGACCTTGAATTGGATCATTTCGCGTTCACAGAGATTCGCCAAGGCGATCATCTGGTCACGGGCACCATGCAGGTCCGCCACGATGACCATGTCCACCGCATACATGCCGATCAGGCGCTCCACCTCGGCGAGGCTGCCTAGGCAGGGAAATTCAGTCTCGGGTAGGGTTTCCTGTGCTTCGGGATCGATCTGCACCCAGCCCACAATGTCATAGGCGCTGGCTTGATCCCGCTTGAGGGTCTTCCAAAGCGAAAGGGCATCCTTGTTCCAGCCGACGAAGAGCGTGCGCTGCTGGAGAGCCTCGATCCGGCCGGGAGAGCGCAGGAAGCTATGAAAAAGAGTGCGCCAGCTAAGCAAGAGCAGCAAAGCACAGGCTCCATTGAGGGCCATGAAGACGCGAGAGATCGAAGGCTCCAGCTTCAAAGCGAGGCTGATCGCGAGGAAACTGGCGGTCCAAATCAGCACGCTCTTGGCCACACGGGAGGCGATGAGTCGGCTGCGCAGCAGCATATTGGAGTGATAAATCCCCTGCCAGCCGAGCACAAACACGAGTGAAACGCTGCCCAACACGATGTAGCCCACGTATTGGCGAAGGGAGATGGGATCCGCGATACCCAGATCACGAATGGCCGTGTGGAAGCGAAGTCCGTAAGCGGCAAATGCGGCCACGAAAGCCATCAATAGATCTCCAAACACCGAGGCCACCACCCACCAGTGCGGCGAAACCTTCTCCTTTTCACGCCAGACACGGCGGGCTTCCAAAACATCCAGAAGAGCCACATTGGGTTGTCCGGGGTAGTTAGCGGTGAGGGTTGAATTCATGGTCTTATGGTTGAGTCTTTGTTGTGATAATTCTAGTGGGTAGAATCAATAACGCAAGACAATAATATGGCATTTATGACATAAATCTTATTTCAAGACCATGAGACCATTCAAATATGATAATTTACGGTGTTTTCACTCATTTCATCTAAATGAACACAGCCAAACAGCTTATCGTTCGCTAATTTTGCTTCGGGTTCGACCGCTGCAAAGGTTCCCAGAAGATGCATTTCACCAGTCTGCCCATTCCTCAAATGCGGCAGGGCCGCCTCTTGAGATTTCCTTGGAGAAAACTAATCTGCTCCCATGAAAACGACCGTTTTCCCCCTCATGAGCCTGTCGATTCTGTTCACCTCCTGCCGCAATCGTCGTGGCGAAGGACCCGTGGAACGGGCTGGCCGTGGCGTGGATAACGCGGTGGATAGGGTGGGCTATGGTGTCCGCCGCACTGGAGAAGGCATCCAGCGGGCCACTCGCTGATCATGCTACCCCCCTCTACGATCTTTCTCGCTGGACCCACCGCGTCCGGCAAATCTGCCCTCGCGCTGGAACTAGCCTCGCAACTGGGCGGCGAGATCGTCAACGCGGATGCCTTTCAGCTCTATGCTGGCCTCGATGTGCTCACGGCCAAGCCCTCCGCAGCTGACTTCGCCTGCGTGCCGCATCATCTCTACGGCGTGCTGCCGCTCACCGAAGCCTGTGATGCAAAACGTTTTCAAGAACTCGCCAAACCCGTCATCGAAGAGATCACCTCGCGTGGCAAAACGCCGCTCGTGGTCGGCGGGTCAGGTTTGTATCTCAAGGCACTCACCCATGGCCTCGCGCCGCTGCCGCAGGGTGACGCGGCCATGCGTGAAAAACTCCGCCTCATGCCGCTGGAGCAAAAGGTGGCCGACTTGCTCGCTCTCGACCCCGCTGCGGCCACGACGGTCAATCTGCGCAATCCACGCTACGTCGAGCGAGCCCTCGAAATCTGTCTCCTCACCGGCAAACCGCAGTCCGAACTGCGCCAGAGCTTTCAAAACGCCACGCCGGATATTCGTGGCCTCGTTTTGAATCGGGAACGCGAGACCCTGTGCCTCCGCATCGAGGCCCGCACGCGGCAGATGCTCGCCAGTGGAGCCATCGAAGAGGTCGCTGCGCTTGGCGAAGTCTCCCTCACGGCCTGCAAAGCCATCGGCATCCGTGAGATCCGCGATCACCTCAGCGGCAAACTTTCCCGCGAGCAAACCATCGAGGCCATCACCATCGCCACCCGGCAGTATGCCAAACGCCAGGCGACGTGGTTTCGGCGTGAGACGTGTTACCAAACGATTTGCCTCGATTCCCCATCCACCGCACAGTCCGCCCTTGATGCCGCCCTGCGTCTGATTTCGTCATTCTGAATTCGTCATTCGTCATTTCCACCCATGCCCCCTCCCCCCATTCGCCCTGTCTTCGTCAATCTCGGCCCGCGCAGCTACGTCGTGCAGGTCGGCAAAGGGCTGCTCGCCACGACGGGCGAGGAAGTGAACAAAAAACTCGCTGATCGCACCCGCTGCGCCGTCATCACCGATTCGAACGTCGGCCCGCTCTACGCGGAGAAGGTGCTGCAAAGCCTGCGTGATGCCGGCAAAGAGCCGCATCTCATCACCGTCCCCGCCGGAGAAGCCTCGAAGTCCCTCATCAGCAGCGAGACCGTGCTCAGCGAGATGGCCAAGGCCGCTTTAGATCGCAAAAGCTTCGTCGTCGCCCTAGGCGGCGGCGTCATCGGTGATCTCGGCGGCTTCTGCGCGGCCATTTACCAGCGCGGCATCCCTTATGTCCAAATCCCCACCACCGTGCTCTCGCAGGTGGATAGCTCCGTCGGCGGCAAAACCGGTGTGAACCTGCCTGACGCGAAAAACATGGTCGGTGCCTTCCACCAGCCTGTTTTGGTCATCGCAGATATCGACACGCTCTCCTCGCTGCCAAAGCGTGAGTGGAATGAAGGCTTTGCCGAGATCATTAAGCATGCCGCGATCAAAGATCCCAGCCTATACACCCAGATCGACGCCATAGCCGATGGCAAAGGCGATTTCATGGCCGTCATCCGGCGGAACATTTCCATCAAAGCCGCCATCGTCGAGGCCGATGAGTTCGAGACCATCGGCACGCGTGCCCTTCTCAACTTCGGCCACACTATCGGCCACGCCATCGAGGCCGCCGCAGGCTATGGCAAGCTCCTCCACGGCGAGGCCATCTCCCTAGGCCTGCGAGCCGCTGCCTGGCTCTCCACGCAGATGAGCGGCCTCAATTCGCAGGAGCACGACCGAATCGTGAACCTCCTGAAGCGCTTCGAACTCCCCGTCGTGCTCGGCGAGGAGTTCTCCACCGATGAAATCATGCGCATCGCCCGAATGGATAAAAAATTCGAGAAGGGTCGCATCCGCTTCGTCCTCCTGCGGAAGGCCGGTGATGCTTACTTGAGCAAGGACGTCCTGGAAGGCCACCTCATCAATGCGCTCGATGAGTTGCGGAAGCCTTTGTGATTTGATTCGTGACAAAACCCGGCGCTTTGGCGTATTCCAAAGACCATGTCCAACCGCCGCCGCTTCCTTCAAACCCTCTCCGTCACCACTCTCGCCGCTGCCTCGGGCAGTCTTTTGCCAGCGCAAGAAGCCAAACCAGCCCGCAAGCTGCGCAAGGCCATCATGGGCGGCACTCTCGGCTTCAAGGGCACACTCATCGAGAAATACAAAGCAGCTAAGGAAGCCGGTTACGAAGGCGTGGAGCCCGCCGGAGGCCTTAACCAGCAGGAGGTTCTCGATGCTCTCGGCCAGTCCGGCCTGCAAGCCGCCAGCGTGTGCTGCCACACGCATTGGAAGCAGACCCTCACCCATCCCGATGAAAAAATCCGCGAGGAAGGCCTGCATGGCGTTCTTCAAACACTCCGCGATGCGAAGGCCTACGGCGCGGATTCCATTCTCGTCGTTCCCGGCACCGTCGGCGATGACGTGACCTACCAGCAGGCCTGGGACCGCTCCATCGCCCAGATCAAAAAGGCCGTGCCGCTCGCCAAGGAACTCGGCGTGAAGATCTCCATCGAGAACGTCTGGAATAACTTCATCCTCAGCCCCATCGAAGCCGTGAAATTCCTCGACGAGATCGGCGATCCCATCGTCGGCTGGCATTTCGACATCGGCAACGTGCTCCGCTACGGCTGGCCGGAGCATTGGATCCCCGTGCTGGGCAAACGCATCAACCGCATCCACGTCAAAGAATACTCCACGAAGAAAATGAAGGACGAAGGCGTGTGGAAGGGCTTCGACTGCGACCTCACCGAAGGCACCAACAACTGGGCCGCCATCATGAAAGCCCTCGACGGCATCGGCTACACCGGTTGGGCCATCAGCGAACAACGCGGCGGCATCAATCCCAACGGCCTCCGCATGCTCGTCGAGCGCATGGACAAGATTTTTGCCATGTGAGGTGACCGCAGCCTCCTCCTTCAAAGCCTCCTCGCAGCCATGCCTGGAGGCTTTTTTGTGTCCGCAGCATGGCTCGATGCCAGCTCACGCCCAATTTCCCGCCGTCCCGGCACAGCAAGTGCTCATTAGGGCTTTGAAACGGTCCTTTCACCATCCATCTACTTGCCCTTCCAGCATCGCTCGCCCCTCGTCACGGCCCTATTTTTGTCCTTTGCCCCTTTCCATGGAATCCCCGCTCAACTGCCCGCCGTCTGACTCCACTGAGTCGCTCAAAACCTCGATCACCAACCACCTCCGCTTCACCTTGGGGGCCTTCATCCAGTCCGCCTCCGAGAATGACTGGTGGGTAGCCACTTGCCTCGCTGTGCGTGACCGCGTGATGGATATGTCCACGAAGTCCCGCTCGCTGCATCGCCAGGAGGGCGTGCGTCGCGTGCATTACCTCTCGCTCGAATACCTCATGGGCCGCCTTTTGGAGAACAACCTCCGCAATTCCGGTCTCTACGATCACACCAAGGCCGCCCTCAGCGAGATGGGCAAGGATCTCGATTCCCTCCTGCAACGCGAGCCGGACATGGGCCTCGGCAATGGCGGCCTCGGCCGTCTCGCCGCCTGCTTCATGGATTCGCTCAGCACGCTGAACCTGCCCGCCATCGGCTACGGCATCCATTATGAGTTTGGCCTCTTCAAACAGGAGTTCGTGAACGGCAAACAGGTCGAGCATCCGGATGCCTGGATGCGCGATGGCAGCCCGTGGAAGATCGCCCGCCCGTCCTACCGCCAAAAGATTCACCTCTATGGCCGCAGTGTGCAGAAGTTCGACGACCTCGGCAATCCACACTACGAGTGGGTCGATACGAAGTGCCTTCTCGGCCTCCCATGGGACATCCCGATCGTCGGCTATGAATCCCACACTGTGAACGTCCTCCGCCTCTGGCAGGCGCAGGCGGATGAAGACCTCAATCTCCAAATCTTCAACGACGGCGGCTACATCGACGCCATCCGCGAGAAGGCCATGGCCGAAACCGTGTCCAAGGTGCTCTACCCGAACGACAGCACCGAAAGCGGCAAGGAACTGCGCCTCGTGCAGCAGTACTTCTTCGTCGCCTGCTCGCTCGCCGACATCATCCGCCGTTTCAAAAACGGCTACAACCTCCCCTGGAGCGAGTTTCCCTCCAAAGCCGCCATCCAGCTCAACGACACGCATCCCGCCGTCGCCATCCCCGAGCTCATGCGCATCCTCGTCGATGAGGAAAAGCTCGATTGGGCCCAGGCATGGTCCATCTGCCAGCAGACCTTTGGTTACACCAATCACACGCTGCTGCCCGAGGCCCTCGAAACGTGGTCCACCAGCCTCTTCGAGCGTGTGCTGCCGCGTCACCTCCAGATCATCTATCAGATCAATCACCTCTTCCTCACCCACGAAGTCGAGGCTAAATGGCCCGGCGATAATGATAAGAAGAAAACGCTCTCCCTCATCGAGGAGAGCGGCGGTCACAAAGCCGTGCGCATGGCCCACATGAGCGTGCTCGGCTCGCATGCAACCAATGGTGTCGCTGCTTTGCACACGCGTTTGCTTTGCGAGCGACTCTTCCCCGAGTTCCACGAGCTTTTCCCAGAGCGCTTCCTCAATCTCACCAACGGCGTCACCTTCCGCCGCTGGCTCGATGTTTGCAATCCGGAGCTCTCCGCCCTCATCACAGAATCCATCGGCTCCGGCTGGCTTAAAGACGCCTCCAAGCTCCGCGGCCTCGAAAAATTCGCCACCGACAGCTCCTTCCAGCAGCGCTTCCACGACATCAAACGCGGCCACAAAGTGCGCCTCGCCAAGATCATCCAGGACACCTGCGGAGTGTGCGTGAGCCCGGATGCCCTCTTCGATGTGCAAATCAAGCGCCTCCACGAGTACAAGCGCCAGCACCTCAATCTCATCCACATCGTCAGCCTCTACCGCCAACTCCTCGACAACCCGAACCTCGATATCGCCCCTCGCGTCTTCGTTTTCGGTGCCAAGGCCGCCCCCGGTTACTACCTCGCCAAAAACATCATTCACGCCATCAACGCCCTCGCCGCGAAGGTGAACCATGATCCACGCATCGGTGGCAAGCTGAAGGTCGTCTTCATCCCGAACTACGGCGTCTCCATCGCCGAGCGCATCATCCCCGCGGCCGATCTCAGCGAGCAAATCTCCACTGCTGGCAAGGAAGCCTCCGGCACTGGCAACATGAAGCTCGCCCTCAACGGCGCTCTCACCATCGGCACGCTCGATGGAGCCAATGTCGAGATCCTCGAAGAAGTCGGCGATGACAACATCTTCATCTTCGGCCTCACCGTCGAAGAGGTCACTGAACTCCGTACCAAGGGCTACAACCCCATGGATTTCTACTGGGCCAGCGAAGAGCTTCGCCTCAGCCTCGACTGGCTCACCAGCGATGCCTTCACCGGCAACGCCAACGAATTCAAGCCCCTCCGCGACAGCCTACTCCATCACGGCGACCCCTTCCTCGTCATGGCCGATTACGACAGCTACTCCGCCGCGCAGGCCAAAGTCGGCTGGGCTTATCAAAACGTCCCCGAGTGGACCCGCAAGGCCATCCTCAACACCGCGAGAGTCGGCAAATTCAGCAGCGACCGCACCATCCTCGAATACGCCGAGAAGGTGTGGCACCTGCCTCAGGTCACGGTGCCGTAAGACCGCAGGCCGATCCTACTCGTCTTCTTACTCCTCCCCCGCCCGCAACGCTTCGCGTAGCAATGCGGGCGGGTCGATTAGAGTGCGTCGTTTCACGTTCCAAGTATCGAGTTTCATGATGCTCCGCTCACGCGCCAGCGTCGTCGCAAGTCGTCTCTCGCCTAGTTCCGCAGAGTTTAGCCTAAAAGCATGAATGGAAAAGATGACACATCGCCGCGAAGGCTCATAGAGTGGGCGCATAGTGCGTAAAATCATCCCCGTCGAAGCCCACCCAAAAAGTGATGCCGCAGTCATCCACTCCGGGCCTGCCGAGCGCTGGCCTTTGGACACTCCCGGAGGTCGATTTTATACCGAATAGGAAAGCCAGGCTCCGGTGACTCGCGAGGGTCAACTCATGTTCTTCTTCCAGTTCCTTGATGCGGGGGATCGCTGGAAGGAGTTCCTCTCCGACGGCCCGCTGGACTGCATCGGCAATCGCGGCAGCGGCAAACTCAACGTAATGGGCTTTCTCCATGCAGTTCAACGTGGGGCCACGGGTTCCCGGCTATGGATGCCTGAAGACTTTGCTGTGGATACGCCGAACTTCTTCTGGAGACTTGTTATACTTCACAGAAAGCTGTCGTTCGACTTCCGCGCAAATATCATCAGCCGATAAGTTCGGGTTATCATTTGTCATATCTTCCAGTCTGGTCTCAAAATCAGAAAACAAATCCTGCTCATCTTTAGTGAAAGCCAGCGAGGCCTGCTGTGCTTGCACTTTTGTCCGGTCTTGCAAGCCTTCATCGCGCATCGTGTTATAGTCCCGCAGAACATCCATCTCGTCGGCAGTTAAGCTGGCTAATCCCCCTGATTCGAATTTGCTGACAATGAGTGGCACCACACGTTTCACATATTCTCTCCGTTGCTCAGCAGTTTGCTGAA
>JBEIGR010000065.1:0-14569 GCA_040381795.1 Verrucomicrobiaceae bacterium
AAGATTCCCGAGGGCGAGCAGATCAGCACCTTCACCAATGGCGAGTTCATCGACCTCTGTGCCGGGCCACACGTCGGCAACACCTCGAAGTGCAAGAACGTGAAGCTGATGTCGGTCAGTTCCTCGTTCTACATGGGCGACGAGACGAAACCGCAGCTCCAGCGCCTCTACGGCACTGCTTTCCCCAGCAAGGAAGAACTGGAAGCGCACCTCGTGCAGCTCGAAGAGGCCAAAAAACGCGACCACCGCAAACTCGGCAAAGAATTGAAGCTCTTCCACATCGACGAGGACGTCGGCCAGGGCCTCATCCTCTGGACGCCCAATGGTGCGGTGCTGCGCCAGGAACTGCAGAACTTTATCAGCGAGGAATTGCGCAAGCAGGGCTACTCCCAGGTCTTCACGCCGCACATCGGCAAAACGGTGCTCTACAAGACCAGCGGCCACTTCCCCTATTATAAAGACAGCCAGTTCAGCCCGGTCATCGAGAACGACGACCTCGCGAAGGTCATCAAAGAAGGCTGCGGCTGCTGCGAGGTCATGGAGCGCCTCGGCGCGGTCTCCGCGAAACTTCGCAGCCAGCTCAATGAGCGCGTCGGCACCGAAGTCGTCCCGGAAGACCGTGTGATGGCCGATGACAAGCTGCTCGATGGCTTCCTGCTGAAGCCGATGAACTGCCCGCATCACATCAAGATCTTCGACAGCCAGCCGCGCAGCTATCGCGACCTGCCGGTGCGCCTGGCCGAATTCGGCACAGTGTATCGCTGGGAGCAAAGCGGCGAGCTGAACGGCATGACCCGCGTCCGCGGCTTCACCCAGGATGACGCGCACCTTTTCTGCACCGAGGAACAAGTCGCCGCCGAAGTGCTCGGGTGCCTCTCGCTGGTCAAAATCGTGCTCAACACCCTCGGCATGCAGGATTACCGCGTCCGCGTCGGCCTTCGTGATCCCGACAGCAGCAAATTCACCGGTGATCCCGCCAAGTGGGATGCCGCCGAAGACGCCTGCCGCAAAGCCGCCGCCACGCTCGGCGTGCCTTTCACCGAAGAACCCGGCGAGGCCGCCTTCTACGGCCCGAAGATCGACTTCGTCATCAAAGATGTCATCGGCCGCGAATGGCAGCTCGGCACCGTGCAGGTCGATTACGTCCTGCCCGTGCGCTTTGACCTCAGCTACATCGGCCCGGACAACAAGCCGCACCGCCCCGTCATGATCCACCGTGCGCCCTTCGGCAGCATGGAGCGCTTCTGCGGCGTGCTCATCGAGCACTTCGCCGGTCACTTCCCCGCCTGGCTCGCCCCCGAGCAGGTCCGCGTGCTCACCATCAGCGAAAAGAGCGACGAGTTCGCCACCGAGGCCCTCAACCAGCTCAAAGCCGCCGGTCTGCGTGCCACCTACGACGACGCATCTGAAAAGATCGGCGCGAAGATCCGCAACGCCCAGCTCGACAAGATCCCCTACATGCTCGTCATCGGCGAAAAAGAGGCCGCCGCCCAGTCCGTGGCCGTCCGCCATGCGAAACGCGGCGATCTCGGCGTCAAGCCGCTCGCCGATTTCGTGAGTGAAATCACGGCGGAGGTGAAGGAACGGAGGCTTTGATGCCATGGAAGAAACACTCCGAGTCCTCAACGACCTTGAGCGTCAAGGTATCATTGGTCGTTACGGCATCGGAGGCGCTGTGGGGGCGATTTTCTACATGGAGCCCTTCGCTACTTTTGATCTGGATGTGTTCGTGGTTTTTCCAGGCAGCGGCCTTTTGGTGACGCTCGAACCACTTTATGCAGCCCTGCGTCAGATGGGCTACGAGGCCAAAGATGAGTGCGTGGCCATCGAAGGCGTGCCGGTGCAGTTCCTGCCAGCCTACAACCCACTGGTCGAAGAGGCCCTCCACGAGGCCCGCGATGTCATGCTCGGCGAAACACCGACCCGAGTGCTGCGTGCCGAGCATCTCGCCGCCATCATGCTTCAAACAGGCCGAGCGAAGGACCGACAGCGATTCCAGGGCTTCATGGAGGCGGCAAACCTTGATCCAACTCTGTTCGAGGCTATTTTGCACCGCCACCAACTCGAAGCCCGCCGCCAGCAATGGAACCTTCCCCCGATCTCCTGAACCGCCTTTTCGAGGCGAAAGCCCAGCGCCGTCAAAAGTTGGCCGCGATGAGCTTTGAGGAAAAAATCGCCGCGTTGGTGCGCCTCCAGGAAATGTCCGCCAGCATCGCACGAAGCCGCGGAGTCATTCTGAAGCCTTGGAGCCGCCCGATTGCGATTTCATGAAGTAAACGGACTTCTCGATAGCCTACCCGACGAGCTGCATCTTTGGACATTATCCGGGTATCGCTGACGTTAACGCCTTCTTCCAATCAGGCCTTCACGGCCCAGCGGAGCTTGGCGGGCGAGGCTCGGGGATTGGAGCGAATTTCTTCGGCGGAGGGGCGGATGACGTCGTCGTTGGTTTCGCTGAAAATGCCGCCGCGAAGGGCATCGCGGAGCAGGTGCTTCACGCGGCGGTCCTCACCGCTGTGGAAGGTGAGGATGGCGACGCGACCTCCGGGACGAAGGCAGGCGGGCAGTTGATTGAGGAAGGTATCGAGGGCGGTGAATTCCTCGTTCACCGCGATGCGCAGGGCTTGGAAAACACGGCGCACGGTCGTTTCGCGTTCGTCTTCATCGAGTCGAAAGGGCAACGCGGCGCGGATGGCCGCAGAGAAGGCGGTGGTGCTGACCTGATCGGTGCCCGCGAGAGCCTGCGCGAGGATTTCAGCACGCGGTTCATCGGCGTTTTCGCTGAGGAGGGACTGAAGTTTGGAGGCGGAGAGCTTTCGGAGCATCTCGCGGGCACTGACGCCGCGCTTTGGATTCATGCGCATGTCGAGCGGGCCGTCGTGCTTGAAACTGAAACCGCGAGATGGATTATCGAACTGCATGCTGGAGCAGCCGAGATCCGCGAGGATCACATCGGCACCGTCCTCCCAACCGACTTCCGCCAAGGCACGCGGCAGACCGGCGAAGTTCATGCGTTTGACGATGAGAGCCTCCGGCGCGGCCTTTTCGCGCAGGCGGGCTTCGGTGCGCTCGATCTCCAGCGGATCTTGATCGATGCCGAGCAGGGTGGCACCGGAATCGAGGAGGGCGGCGGCATGCCCGCCGCTGCCGAGGGTGCAATCGACGGCCCGCTCACCGGGCTGCGGGGCGAGCACATGCATGATTTGCGGGAGCAAAATGGGCACATGCATGCCAGCGGGCGTTTTTCCGGCGGCACGCACTTTGGCGAGCGTCTCGGAGTCCTGCGCATGCTCCTTGTATTTGTGCTCAAACTTGCGTGGGTTCTTCCCAGCATAGCGTGGCCGGCGCTGATGCGGCACGGGAGACGGGGATGAAGGAATCGGCTCGTTCACAGCTCGTTGTATTTGGCGTTGCTGCCGCGTGCTTTGGCCACGGGATAGCGGCTTTCATTGCGCTCCACCTTGTCGAGCATGGCTTGGCCGAGATCGACGCCGAGATTGTGCGCCAGTTCGAAGAGTAGGATGGCAACATCCGCCATCTCGTCTTTCAGTTCGGGCATTTTTTCCTGCACCCGCTTCTCGATTTGATCGGGCTGCTGCCAGACGAAATGCTGGAGCAGTTCACCCGCCTCAGCGGTGATGGCCACGGCGAGTTCTTTGGGATTGTGAAACTGCATCCAGTCGCGGGCGTCGCGAAAGTCGATGATGCGGGAAGTGATGTCGGCAATGCTCATAAGGGCGCAGCATGCGGGGGCTTCGTGGTGGACGCAACCCATCACAGCGTTTCAAAGGAGATCGAGCGAGAAGAAATCCTTCATCACCTGGCGATACACGTTACGTTTGAATTTGGGCGTCCAATCGAGCTGAAACTCACGCGGCTCGATCCAGCGAAAGGAGGCAAACTCCTGATGCGTGGCACTCAGATCAATATCCGCATCCGTGCCGGTGTAGCGGCAGAGGTAATAGGTCTGCTCCTGGCCGGCATAGATGCCGTATTTGAGCCGGCCTTTGGGGAAGGCATAACGGTAGCCGCCACGCGTGGAAAGCACCTCCAGCAGCTCGCGGCGCACGCCGATCTCCTCCTGGAGTTCACGGAAGAGGGCCTGCTCCGCCGTTTCGCCATCGTCCACGCCTCCTTGAGGGAATTGCCACGCGCCATGGATGTTGATGCGCTCGCAGACGAGGATTTTGCCATCCTCGCGTTGAAGGATAGCGGCCACATTGGGGCGGTAGAGGATCGGATCGGCGGGAAACAAAGCGTCAGGCACGCTTTGGTCATAAGCCATGCTGTCGGGCCTTGCCACGAATTTACCCGATTAAGGCTCCTTCGCCGCTTCAGCCTTCCGCACTTCCTCTTCGACCAGCCCTGGCACGGCCCCGTAGCCATAAAACTCCACCTTCGGATCATCCGCCTTCGGCAGCGTGAAATTAAACACGCTCACGCCGCAGCGCCGCTGACCTTCGTAGCTGCGACCATCACTGGAGCCGTAGATCACCGGCTTCCCGTCCTTCACCCGATAGCCAAGAAAGATCATGACATGCGTGACAGGGATCTTCCGCCCCGGCTCCACGCCGCCTTGGCGAGACCAAAAAAGGAGGTCGCCCGGCCGCAAATGCTCAAAGGCCGCGTCGTCGAGCTGGGTGACCTTCTCCGTGCGGTGAAACGTGCCCTTGGCCTGCGTCCAGCCGCACATCTCATCGGATTGGCGTGGCACGCCCGGCACTTTTTCATCCAACAGCACCCGATAGACCGCGCCGGAGCAATCCATCCCACCCTGCGCCACCTCGTGGGAGGCGTAGCGATAGGTGAGCTTCAGTTTCGTGAGGGCCAAAGCGGCTCGAATGATCCGCTTCGTCCCTTCTGGCTGCGCTTCAAAATCCTTCAACTCCGTCTCCAGCATCGTCGAGACCTCGGCGGGTTTGATCACTTCCACTGGCTTCGACTCGGGTTTCAGCTCCTCTTTGGGTTTTTCGGTCTTCGTCTCCGTTTTTGATGCGGCGGGCTTCTTTGCCTCCTGAGCGAAGAGCGCTTCAGCCAACAGCGATGAAACCCAAAGAAGCCGGAGAGTGTTGTTCATGGTCGCCATTCGAGCGGAAGGCCCACTGCCCTGCAATCAGAAATGCTCGCACCTGCCAGTGCCTGATGCTACCAGCGCAGCCACCATGGCCCGCCTCCTCCGCTCACCGGAACCCGCTCCCGCCGCTGAAATGCAGCGCGTCCTTTCCATCGACCCCGCTTTGCGCAAAACCGGCTACGCCATCGTCGAAGGCAATGGCCGCGAGATGCGAGCCATCACTTGGGGCGTGATCCAAAACAAACCTGCCCTGCTCACCAGCGGCTGCCTCGTGGCCATCCGCGAGGCTTTGAACGAGGTGATCCGCGAGCACTCGCCCACTGTGTGCGCCATTGAGTCCACCATCTTTGTGCAGAGCTTTAAAACGGCCATCGTGCTCGGCAGTGCTCGTGGGGCGGCCCTCATCGCCGCCGCGGAGCACGGGCTGCCGATCTACGAATATGCGCCGCGTGAGATCAAGCAGGCCGCCGTGGGCCGTGGCGGGGCGCAGAAGGACCAGGTGGCCTTCATGATGCGCTCCGTGCTCCGCCTCCGCGAGACGCCGTCACCCGATGCCGCCGATGCCCTCGCTGTGGCCGTGACTCACTTTCAAAACGCCGCCTCCATGCGAGTCCTCGACCGCGAAGCTCGGCGAGTGTGATGCCCCATTGAGGCGGCCATCCTGCAAAGCTCCGCCTCCAGCGGCGTTCTTTCCTCCATCATGGACCGCCGCGATTTCCTCAAGACCACCACCGCCGCCGCTATCGCATCAGGAGTGCGGACGCCCTCGTCCGCAGCCATTTCAGCGCAGCCCGGCCTCATCAAGGCCGAGAACGCCAAGTCCGGTGCCAGCTTCCAGCTCACGCGGATGATGCCGGACAACGCGAAATCCTACCGCACCTCGCTGATCGAAGGCTATTGCTCGCGGCAGTCCGTGAAAGCCGGTGAGAAGCTCGACATCTTCGTCAGCACGAAACCTTCTTCCAAGTTCACCATCGACATCTTCCGCATGGGTTACTACGATGGCATCGGCTCACGGTTGATGAGCACGCTCGGGCCATTTGAGGGTAAGGTCCAGCCCATGCCCGAGATGGGCGAGAACCGTCTCCGCGAATGCCAGTGGGAAGCCAGCACCACGCTCACGATTCCGGTGGATTGGCCGAGCGGCGTGTATTTGGGCCGTTTGACGACCGTGCCGAAGGTTCGTAGTCCCGGCTTTAGCCGGTCCGGGGAGCCGCCTCAAGGCGGGACTACAAGCGAAGAACCCTACTGGCAAAGCTACATCGTCTTCATCGTCAAAGATGACCGACCCGCTGACATTCTCTTTCAATGCAGTGACAACACCTGGCAGGCCTACAATCGCTGGCCGGTGAATGAATCGCTCTACACCGATCCGCGGGCGGCGCATGCGCCAGGCGTGAGTTGCAGTTTCGACCGGCCTTACGGCAAGTATGTGCAGATCTTCGACAATCCCCTGAGCATGGGCAGTGGCGAGTTTTTGCTGTGGGAATACCCGTTGTGCTACTGGCTCGAAAAGGAAGGTTACGACGTCACCTACTGCTCGAACGTCGATAACCTCGAACCGGCGAATTTGAGCCGCGTGAAGACCCTGATCAGCATCGGTCACGATGAATACTGGGACGTGCGGCAGTTTCAAAACGTCAAACAAGCCATCGCCGATGGCCTCAGCGTCCTCTGGCTCTCTGCCAACGACGTTTACATGGTCACGCCCTTCACGCCGAATGCCAAAGGCGAGGCCAA
Source organism: Verrucomicrobiaceae bacterium (assembly GCA_040381795.1). Taxonomy (GTDB): domain Bacteria; phylum Verrucomicrobiota; class Verrucomicrobiia; order Verrucomicrobiales; family Verrucomicrobiaceae; genus Prosthecobacter. The sequence continues at coordinate 6,815 of JBEIGR010000065.1, forward strand.
TCGCCGCCTCACGCGTGAGACTTGCTACGGCGAATTCCGCGAAGAAGAAAAGGAAGCCTATTCCAAGGTGCTCGGCCCCTTTGAGAAGCCCGGTCCCGATGAGCGAGACATCATCGGTGCCCGCACCATCGTCCCCTTCAACGGCGGAGGCGACTGGACCTGCGCCGAGCCGGATCACTGGCTCTTCGAAGGCACCGGCATGAAGAAGGGCGACAGCATCCCCGGCCTCGTCGGCTGGGAATTCCACGGTGATCCCGATACCGCCCGAGAAGGCCTCGAAGTCATCGCCGAAGGCAACGTGTGGGCCAGCGGCACTCGTCTCGGCAAATACGCCGCCACCATTTTCGAAGGGCCGAAGAAAAACATCGTCTTCAACGCCACCACCATCTTCTGGAGCCAGGGCCTGAGCGATCCTCCCGGCCACATGATTCCGTGGAGCCACTACTCACGCCCGCATGGACCCGATGAGCGCGTGCAGCGTATCACGAAAAATGCGCTGAAACGGGCGCTCTCCTAAAGATCACTGCCCGGTGGGCAGTGGCTTGGCGATGACCTCGCTGGGCGGCATGAGGGTGACATTCAGGCGGCGAATGGTGCCATCGAAGGGCGTGCTGTTCGGGTAATCTTTGACGCTCAGCGGGCCGAAGCTCTGCCCGGCGGTGATGCCTTTGGCGGGCTCGGTGGGAAAACCGCTGGGGAAAGGCGTGAGATCGAGCACCTCACTCTTGCCGGGCACGGCGATGGACATGAAGCCGCTGTTCGAAATGAGAGCGCGGACATTCGTCGGGCCTGCTTCGAGTGTATCGGCGGCGATGGAAGTGGCCTTGCCATCGACGAAGATAGTGAGCGTGGGACGGCTGGCGACGAGGTGGAGGGCGTAGCCGAGCTTCGCATCGCCGTGGGTGATGAGGGTGCTATCGCCATCAATTTCGGGATTGTAGTCAAAGGAAGCATTGAGGTAGATGCCGCGACCTTGGATCTTCGGCGAATCGGCGGCGGAGACTTCATCACCGGGTTTCAACATGAGATCAACGGAGCCAGCAGGACTCGCCGCTGGCACCACCTCGGCCACAGGACGCTGCGCGGATTTGAACTCAGTGGGGAAATGAGCGGCGAGACTCGTTTTGATGGCGGCGTGCTCAGGAGCGGCGGCGAGATTCGTCCACTCATGGGGATCGGCGTCATGATCGTAGAGCTCCTCACTGCCATCGGCATAGCGGATGTAGCGCCAACGAGCATCCCGTGCGGCATACGAGGCACTTTTGCCGCCACCGCTGATGGTGATGGCTGGCTTTTCACGCGTGGCAGCAGGATCGGCGAGCAGCGGCTTCAAGCTGGTGCCATCGAGATGCTCGGGGGCCTTCACGCCGGTGAGATCACAAAGCGTGGGGTAGAGGTCGATGAGCGCGGCGGGCTGGTTGGATGAGGTTTCGGGCTTGGTGACGTTCGGGGCCACGATGGTGAGCGGGATATGCGTGGTCTCCTCCCAGAGCTTGCCTTTGTGCCACATCTGCTTCTCTCCGAAATACCAGCCGTGATCGGAGGTGAAGACGATGATGGTGTTTTTCGCATTGGGGCCTTTTTCGACCGCGTCGAGTACCTGGCCGAGCATGGCATCGCAAAAGGCCACGTTCGCCAGATAGGCCTGAACGGCTTCTTTCCATTTATTGGCCTTCACGAGGGTCTGGTGGGTGTTTACTCCCTTGAGATGGCCTTTGGCCGTCTCGGGCACATCGTCGAGGTCGTTTCCCTTCACCTCGGGCTGCATGATGCTTTCAAGCGGGAAGAGATCGAAATACTTCTGCGGCACATACCAAGGGGAATGCGGGCGGTAGAGGCCGAGGGCGAGGAAGAAAGGTTTCTTCTGCTTTTTGCCGAGGAAATCAGCGGCGAAGGCCACGCACTGGCCGTCATCGGTCTTTTCATCCTCGACGGGGATGGTGCCCCAGTCCCAATGCCAGATGTTGAGGCCGTTGAAGTTCTGCCCGGTATGCACGGGTAGATCAGGAATCTGCACGCCAGCACGCGGGAAGCGCTGATCCCAGGAGTCGTCGAGTTCAAAGCCGCGCCGTCCGCCATGCCAGCCGGTGAGACGACCTTCCGGACCGCCATGATTGGCGTGGAAGATTTTTCCTGCGGCAGCGGTGAGGTAGCCGCTGGCTTTGAAATGCTCTGGCAGCGTAAGTTTGCCCGCGATCTGCACGCTGCGCCGCCAGTCCTGCTCGTTGCCATAGACGCCGCTGGAGGAAGGCAGCATGCCGGTGAGTAGGCTGGTGCGGGAAGGATTGCACAGAGCGAAATTGCAGTGCGCATTGGTGAAGCGCATGCCCAGCTTCGCGAACCGCTCCATATTCGGTGTTTTCGCCTGCGGCAGGAGGCGCAGGTCATCGGCGAGGATGAAAAGGACGTTCGGCTTGCCGTAGGCGGACACGCTGCGCTTTTTCGGCGCGGCATGCAGCGTGGCGGCGGCCAGGAAAAGGACGAGGGCGAGGCGCATGATCCATGCACCCAAAGATTCGCTTTCGGGGGAAGGCAAGCGTGGATGTGTGAGGAATCTCTTTGGTGCGGAAAAGGATCAAAACGAGCTTGGCAGGCCGTTCGAGGTCTGCCACCCATTCGCTCCTCGCTCTCCCGCCCGCTTTATGAAGAAAATCGCCCTCTTTCTCGCCCTCGCCGCCGCTGCTTTTGCCCAGGAGGTGAAGCCGCTGAAAGTCCTCATGGTCTGCGGAGGCTGCTGCCATGATTATGCGAACCAGAAGATGATCCTCGCCGAGGGCCTCAGCGCCCGGGCGAACCTCGAATTCACCATCGTGCATGAGGAATCGCGGGTGAAGGACGACCGCACCCACCAGGTGAGCATTTATAAAAAGGCCGACTGGGCCAAGGGCTACGACGTGGTCATCCACAACGAGTGCTTCGGAGCCGTCACGGATGTGGAATTCGTCAACGGTATCGCCAAACCGCACTTCGACGGCGTGCCTGCCGTGATGCTGCACTGCTCCACGCACAGCTATCGTGCCGCGAAGACCGATGAATGGCGCAAATGCCTCGGCCAGACCTCCATGAGCCACGAGAAGAACCGCGACCTTAAAGTGCGCAATGTGGCTGAAGATCATCCCGTGATGAAAGGCTTCCCGAAGGAGTGGCTCGACTCCCAAGACGAGCTCTACAAGAACGAGAAGCTGTGGGAGAACTTCAAACCCCTGGCCACCGTCTACGGCGAGGACACCAAGAAGGACCACCACGTCATCTGGCTCAACGAATACGGCAAAGGCAAGGTCTTCGGCACCACGCTCGGCCACGGCAATCACACCATGGAAGATCCTCTCTATCTCGATCTCGTGGCCCGTGGCCTCCTTTGGTCCTGCGGAAAGCTCGATGACAGTGGCAAGCCGCTCCCGGGTTACGAAGCCAAGCAGAAGTAGGCAACTGAGACGACGCTCATCGCGTCTCGATGCCCTGCACCGCCTTGAGCGTGCCTTTTTCACCCTCCGGCCAGTAGGCACCATCTTCGATCCATTCTCGCAGCATGCCGATTTGATCCTCAGTGAGGCTGACCTCGCGGCGCGGCATCATCTTCGGATGCGTGCCGCCGCGTTGCACGGCGCTGATGAGCAGGCTGCAGCATGGATCGCCCGGCAGGATGTAGTCGCGACCGCTTGGGCTGCGCTTGAAGGCCGCGGCCTTGCTGGTGAGGTTTAGTGCCGGAGGTGGGAGCGTGCCATTGTGGCAGGCGAGACAGTGCTGCTGGAGCACGGGCTTCACCTCGGCGAGAAAGTAGTGCTCACGCTCGGAGGTGGAAGGTGTGACGAGGGCACAGGCAGGGATAAGAAGCAGCGGAAGAAAAGATAGAGGGCGCATGGGGTGATAATAACCAAGCACCCAGGCCGTGGCTATGCAGCGTTTGGGTATTTTGATGCCTAGACTTGACGCTTTGGCGATCCCGCTGGCAGAGTGCCGCATGTCACGCTCCTCCAAAGCTCGCTCTAAGAACCAATTGCGCATTGTTTTGACCGGAGGGCCGGGCGGAGGCAAGACGACGGCAGGTGATTTGTTCCAGCGTGAGATGTCCGATCAGGTCGTGCTGGTGCCGGAAGCGGCGACGATGGTTTTCAGTGGCGGATTTCCACGCATCTCAAAGCCCGGCGCGACCTACGCCGCCCAGCGAGCTATCTACCATGTGCAGATCCATCTAGAGGAGGCGGTGATGGCGCAGCACCCGGATCGTATCCTGTTGTGTGATCGCGGCACGGTAGATGGAGCGGCCTACTGGCCGGGTGAACCGCACCATTTTTTTCACGACATCGAGAGCACCATGGAGCGTGAGCTGAACCGCTATGACGCGGTCATTTTCTTCGAAAGCGCTGCCGTGGGCGGCATGGGCATCGACGGGGGCAATCCCATCCGAAATGAATCGATGGAGCAGGCGGTGAAGCTCGATCACAAACTGCGCTCCCTTTGGTCCAAGCACCCGAAGTTTGTGCTCGTGCCGCACAATCCGTCCTTCTTCAAAAAGATCTCGTATGGCCTCGCCGTGCTCGACGGGATTGTGAGTGAGTTGAAGGGCAGGAAGAAGCCGGCCCGAAAAGGCAGCCGGGGCGGAAAACGGAAATCCGCGAAGGCCTGAGGCTGAAAGTACCACACTCCGTGATTGCCAGCGGGGCAGCTCTGCGTTTAGCCTGCTCTTTCCTTTTCCCACCCATGAGCAAAAAAGCCGCCTCCAAGCCTGCCCCGAAGAAAGCCGCGAAAGCCGCCGCCTCGTCCAACAAGAGCCTCCTCGTCGAAAACCGCGTCTTCAAGCCGGACGCAGCTTTTGTGAAGAAAGCCCGCATCAGCTCCATGGCGCAGTACAAGAAGATGCACGCCGAGTCGCTCAAGAATCCGGCCAAGTTCTTCGGTCGCGAAGCGAAGGAGCTCACCTGGAGCAAGCCTTTCACCAAAGTGCTCGATTGGAAGTGCCCGAACGCGAAGTGGTTCACCGGCGGCAAGCTCAACGTCAGCGAAAACTGCCTCGACCGCCATCTCAACGGCCCCCGCAAGACGAAGGCCGCCCTGATCTGGGAAGGCGAGCCCGGCGAGAAGCGTGTCTATACCTACCAGCAGCTCCACCGCGAGGTCTGCCGCTTCGCCAACGTGCTGAAGCGCCACAAAGTCAAAAAAGGCGATCGCGTCATCATTTACATGCCGATGATTCCGGAGGCCGCGATTGCCATGCTAGCCTGCACACGCATCGGTGCCGTTCACAGCGTCATTTTCGGCGGATTCAGCGCCGAATCGATCAAGGACCGCGTGCTCGACAGCGGTGCTGCGATCATCATCACCGCCGATGGTGGCTACCGCCGCGGTGCCGTGGTGCCTTTGAAGAAGAACGTCGATGACGCTCTCAAGGCCAAGGACACACCGGTGAAGACCGTGGTGGTGTTTAAGCGCACCGGCCAGGATGTCCACATCGAGGAAGGTCGCGATGTGTGGTGGCACCGCGAGCTCGAATACGTCGATGCAAAGTGCCCGCCTGTGGCACTCGATTCCGAGGCGGATCTTTTCATTCTCTACACCAGCGGCAGCACCGGCAAGCCCAAGGGCATCCTACACAGCACCGCAGGCTACCTGCTGCATGCGCAGATGACTTGCAAATACGTCTTCGACCTCCGTGACGACGATGTGTACTGGTGCACCGCCGACATCGGCTGGGTCACCGGCCACAGCTACATCGTCTATGGTCCGCTGGCGCTCGGCGCGACCTGCCTCATGTATGAAGGCGCTCCTAACTGGCCGGAGAACGACCGCTTCTGGAAGATCATCGAAGAATACGCCGTCACCGTTTTCTACACCGCGCCGACCGCCATCCGCGCCTTCATGAAATGGGGCGATGAGTGGCTCAAGAAGCACGATTTGAGCAGCCTGCGCCTCCTTGGCACCGTCGGCGAACCGATCAATCCCGAAGCGTGGATGTGGTATCACAACAAAGTCGGCGGCGGCAAATGCCCCATCGTCGATACCTGGTGGCAGACCGAAACCGGCGGCCACATGATCACGCCGATCCCCGGTGCTATCCCGACCAAGCCCGGCACCGCCACGCTGCCCTTCTTCGGTGTCGAAGTCGGCATCGTCGATGATTTGGGCAAAGAAGTCGGCACGAATGAGCAGGGCAAGCTCGTCATCAAGAAGCCCTGGCCTTCCATGCTGCGTGGTATCTGGGGCGACAAGAAGCGCTACCAAGAAACCTACTGGAGCGACTTCAAAGGCTGGTACTTCGCTGGCGACGGAGCACGCCGCGACAAAGACGGCTACATCTGGATCATCGGCCGCATCGACGACGTGCTCAACGTCGCCGGACATCGCCTCGGCACCGCCGAAGTCGAAAGCGCCCTCGTTTCGCATCCGAGCGTCGCCGAGGCCGCCGTCGTCGGCCGTCCCGATGAGCTGAAAGGCCAAGGCGTTGTCTGCTTTGTCACCGTCAAGGAAGGCATCAAGACCAACCGTGAACTCGGCGAAGAGCTCAAAAAGCACGTCCGCAAAGTCATCGGCCCCGTCGCCACACCCGACGAAGTCCGCTTTGCCGCCGCGCTGCCGAAAACTCGCTCCGGCAAAATCATGCGCCGCCTTCTGAAACAGATCGCCGCTGGCGAGATCATCAAAGGCGACACGACGACCCTCGAAGACATCAACGTCATCGCTGCCCTTGCTGCTAGCAGCGAGGATTAATCCCTCCTTGCCTGTGATCGGTCTGATTCATCGGATCAGACCGATCTTACGGCTTGATGTTATAACATGCGTGATTACACTCACGTCATGGCTCTTGAACTCAAGCTTCGCAAAATCGGCAACTCCGTTGGCGTCATCCTGCCCAAGGAGGCGCTTTCGCATCTCAAGATCGAGGAGGGAGATACCGTGTCGCTGACCGAAACGCCGGACGGCTATCGCCTGTCCCAGAGCCAGTCTGATTTTGCCAAGACCATGGCGGTCATGGAAAGCCTCTCGAAGCGCTATCGCAACACTCTGCGTGAACTCGCCAAATGAAGGAGCCTTACTGGCTGACCCGCGAGGAATGCCTCGCGCTGCACGAGATGATGGTGGCGCAATACGGCGGCACGCTCGGGCTACGTGATGAGGGCATGCTCGAATCTGCCTTGGGCAAGCCCAAGAACCTTTTTGCCTATGGCGATCCCACCCTTGCCGATCTGGCGGCCAGCTACGCTTTGGGCATCGTGAAGAATCATCCCTTCCTGGATGGGAACAAACGCACGGGCTTCATGATGGGCGCCGGTTTTCTCGAACGAAATGGATATGAGTTTTTCGCGGAGGAGGCCGATGCCGCCATCCGCACGCTGGCACTCGCGGCAGGCGAGATGACGGAGAAATCCTATGCGGCCTGGCTGGAGGCCAATTCGCAGCGGCTATAACAACACTACAGTTGTTTTCGGCAACACCCGCGAGCCGCAGATCTACGGCCTGTGGCTTGCGGTAGACAGAAAACGCCTCAGCAAGAGCCTCGCTTCACGAGCGTAGGTTTCGCCCGTGAAGTCCCAACTGCCAGAAATGCGCCTTTCGCGGCGAAACATCCTGCAAGCAGGCGGGATGGGCATGCTGGGCTTTGGCTTGAGCCAACTGCGTGCGCTCGGTTCTACGCAAATCGGCCTCGGGAAGGCCAAATCGGTCATTTTGATCTTCAACGGCGGTGCACCGAGCCACATCGATCTGTGGGACCCAAAGCCCGATGCGCCGTCAGAGATTCGTGGCGAGTTCAAAACCATC
>JBEIGR010000066.1:0-14515 GCA_040381795.1 Verrucomicrobiaceae bacterium
CAGGCGGTGGTGAATGCGCTGTATGTGGCCGGTTATGTGGCGGAGGACATGCGTTACCTGCAAGTGCTCCGCGTGCCGCGCTGGAATGGCGAGGGGCCGCAGCCTGCGGCGGGAGCTTTTGATTTCGACATCCCGTTTGAGTGGTTTTATCCGCCGAAGGGCACGCAACCGCCTGCGCCTTACACGAAGGAGAATGATCCGCGCCATCGCCGTGTGCTGGTGCTTTGGGTGAACAACAAGCAGCTCGGCCAGCAGCAGATCACACGGCTGCGTGAGCTCATGAACGTGCTTTTGCCGCCGTTTCAGGACACGCCGGACGCGGATCCGACCAAAATGATCGTTACGCCGATGGTGAAGGTCATGGGGCCGTTTGAGACGGAATACCTCGGGCACCTCGTGGCGGAGAAAAAGGACATCAAAGGCTACCTGAAGGACTTTCCAGGTCGTGTGCCGGATTTCTCACTCGAGGTGCTGGAGGCGGCGGCACGCGTGCCGGGCTCGTGGCCGGGGCGGATGGAGGTGATCTCGCACAACGCCACCGCCTCGGCGGAGTCCCTGCTCCGCAGCGCGGGCTTCGAGCAGGATGAGATCGACAGCAAGAAATTGACGCCTGAAAAGCGCATCGAAACGATGCTCAATGGCAGCCTCGACACACTTTTTCTCCGCACCATTAACACGGACGATCATGTGGCGCGGGCGCTGCTGGAGGAGCTGGAAAGGCGCTCCCGTGCCCTGCCCTGGCAGGAGAAGTATTGGAAAGGCGGCGCGAGCCTCAAAACGAGCGGCCGCGTGGCGATCATCTCGGAGATGGACACACCCTACGGCCGCGAACTGCCGCTGATGTATCGCGAGGAGGCGCAGCGGCGGCTCAAGGCAGCATGCGAAAAAGCCAACAAGACCTGGGATAGCCTTGGTGTGTCTGCACCTGCTCTCTCCAGCCAGTCGATCGTGTGGTTTCCCTACTTTCGCGGGCTGGATGGTCGTGTGTCGCTGGCGGCGAAAGCGCAGTCGAAATCAGGTGGTGACGCGAAGAAGGGCGGCATGAATGATTATCTGCCCGATGAGGAGCCGGTGGGTGCGAATCAAAGCGACAGCCTGCGTCGTCTCGCAGCGCAAATCGAAGAGATGCACAGCCAGCTCCGCAAAGAAGGCGGTGACGGCATCGTGGCCATCGGTGTGCTGGGGAGCGACATCTTTGACAAGCTCATGATTCTCCGCGCTCTGAGGCCGAGATTGCCGCAATCACTGTTTTTCACGAACAACCTCGATGCCTGGCTCTGGCACAAAGAGGAGATTCCCGGCACGCAAAACCTCATCGTGGGCTCGCCATATGGTCTGAGCCTCGCGGCGGCGTTTCAGCGCGGCATTCCGCCCTTTCGCGATAGTTACCAAACCTCTGCGTATGCGGGCACCATGACAGCGCTGGGCATGATTCCGAAGTCCGTCTTCCGTCCCGAGTCGGCGCTGCGGGATGTGCGGTTGTATGAAATCGGCTCCAGTGGGCCGCACGAGCTTTCCCTGCCCTCCACCAGCCCCTCGCTGCATGCGCCGCGACCGGATGAAAAGGAATGGTGGGATGCGGCAGGCCGTTCGGGCGTGGGGAAGATGCTCGTGGGGCTGCTCATCGCGGGCATTTTGATCTGGATCATCGTCGTGGTGTATGGCGAGCGTGGCGCGAAGACCGACTGGCCGCTGAAAGAGGTCTGGGAGGCGTTTTTGAAGCTGCCGGGTTCCACGGGCCTCGTGATGCTGGTGAGCATTCCAGGTTCGATCTGGCTTTGCTACCGCCTGTGGGGACCGGACCGCTTCGAGGGCGAGCCTTACGCGTGGTGGAGCGGCATCAGCGTGTGGCCCACGGAGAGCGTGCGCATGGTGGCGGTGCTACTGGGTTTGCACTTCGTGTGGAAATCCGTCATGATCCTGCGGGAAAGCCGCACGCACATCGAGGACCGTTATTTCAAAACCTGGAAGAACGAGAGCGATGCCGCACCGTCCGCCTCCAGCCATGAAAAGGGAGCGCTGGCCCGCTTGGTGAACCTCTTCGTCTGGCGCACGGAGGAGACGGACCCGCACACGCTTTGGAATGAGTATGCACGCCGCAGCCAGCCCACGGTGCGCCTCGCCCGCTCGCTGGTCTTTCTCGCTGGGCTGCTCATCACCGGCTCGCAGATCGTCTCGATCATCGGTGGCGATACCGCACCGGTGCGCGGCCCCACGGCCCAAGTGGATGCCATCATGGACGCGATGTCCTTTTTCACGCTGATGCTGATCACCGCCTATGTGCTGGATGCCACCTGGCTGGGCCGCAGCGTGGCGCAGCGCTTTGCCAAAGCCGGTGCGAAATGGGACAAGGCCCGCGAAGCCCTCGCCGGTCGTGGTTTGCATGACGATATCATCGACCGCTACCTCGACCTCCGTGTGGTGGGCAGGCTCACGGGCGACATGATGCGCCTGGCCTTCTTCCCCTTCTATGTGCTCGGCCTCATGATTTTCTGCCGCATCGGCCGCTTCGATAACTGGCCCTGGCCTCCCGGTCTGCTCATCGTGTATGCCGCCGTGGCCTTCCTGATCGTTTTCTTCTGCGGCCTCGTCCGCAAGCAGGCGGAAGCCGTGCGCCGCGAGACTCTAAAAGCCCTCCGCATGCGAGAGGACGCTGGCGATGCCATCATCGCAGGCAAAGGCAGTGACAACAAACTCGCCGCCATGCGCAGCGAGGTCGAAAACCTCCGCGAAGGCGCTCTCGCCCCCTTCGCCGAGCAACCTGCGATGAAGTCCGTGTTTTGGATGCTCGGTGCCATCGGCGCGGGCGGCCTGTGGCAGTATGTGACGGCGCTGATGAGGTAAGGAACGTTCAACGCCCAACATCGAACGTTCAACATTCAACACCGACGCATCCAGTTTCGACGTTGGCCGTTCAAAATTGGAGGTTGAACGTTCTACAGCTCAATTTGTCATCTGCGGCGGCGAAGGCGAAGGGTCCCATGCCGATGATGGTGCCGCCGCCTGCGTGAGAGATTCGATCAGAGAAAGAGGCTGTCTAGCTGCTCATAGGCGTTGTTGAGCCACACCTTGACACGCTGACGCTCCAGGATGCCGAGCCCGGCCACTTCGGTGGTGCTCTTGTTTTTAGCTGCCCAGAAGCTCGTGCTGCCAGCGTCGATCTTATTGATCACAGGCTCGTGCAGACGACGGAGTGAGATGATGCGTGCGTGCAGACTTTGAGCGTGTTCCTTCTCACCTGATTTCTCGAAGAGGTCGAAGTTCTCTCCGCGCAGTTGATTGAGCACGATCACATAATTCAGCCTGGAGCCAAACCGATCGAGCAGCTTCTTCAGCAGATCCACGGAGTCCCTGCCGGAGTCCATCACATGCCAGTAAGTCAGCGTGATGCCGAGATCACCCGTCGCCTCCAGCACACCGGACTCATCCATCCATTTCACTAGGGGATCATGTGTCTGAGCGGCCAGATCGACGAGGATACGCTTGTCAGGATGCTCCGTCGCAGCCTCGATGATGGTGTCGAGGCTCTCGTAGCGATCCACCACCACGGGGGACGCATAGTCAGAGTAAAAGCGAAGCAGAGAGCCGTGTGAACGATCCGTGTCAAAGCCCAGGAAGGGTTGACCGCGATCAATGAAATACTGGGCGATGACACGCGCGACGACGGATTTGCCGACACCGCCTTTTTCACCGCCGATGAGATGGATATTTGCCATGGTTGTTGGATAAGAATGCACCTCGCTGAATCGAGGGATGATGGTTCATCATCAGTAGCTCCCGTTAGCAGGCGATGCGCCATTCGCGACAAATATTCAGCCGATAGCAAGAGTTCATTCCCACCTTGCCAGTCATCATGAAGTCCCTGCTCATCCTCTTTTTGTCATTCGCTCTCGCCGCTTGGTCTTTCGCGGCAAAGCCGAATATCTTGATGCTCCTCAGTGACGATCACAGCTAGCCTTTCTCAGCACTTACGGCAGCCCGAACGTCAAAACGCCGGCACTCGACCCGTTCGCGGCGCCTCAAAGGTTTTCCGAGAGCACTTGGAAAACGATTCCACCAAGGTGATGGCCACTTCACAGCTCGATCTTCATCTGCGGCGGAGGAGCCAGCTTCAGCGTGGGCACATCGGTGGGTTCTTCACCTGGATCGACGGGGATGGCTTTTTCCACTGGGGAGCCGTCTTCGTTCACGGGAGAGGCTTTCGGCACGGCGACGGCTGAGTTGTAGGGATCCATGCCGATGATAGTGACGCCGCGCATACGCACAGGCTCAATGTGAGCCCATTTGGCGGAATCCGGGATGAGAGAGGCATCCGGGATGTTGAGCGAGGCGCTGTGCTGAAAGCTGGCGATCTCGGAAGGCAACCCCTCGCCGGTGTGCAGCGTGCAATAGCCATCGATGGGCGTGCCGGGGCGCACATACTCGGTGTAGGTGGAGCGGATGGATTTCTCGACGCCATCGGGGCCTTTGACCTTCTCGTAGCAGTAGTCCGTGGCACGGAGGCCGCTCTTCCGGCAGAGTTCGATGTGCTCGGCGGTATCCGGCGGGTTGATCTCGGTGGCGGGATAGGCGGTGGTGGTGGCGTTGATGATGTCCGTCCAGATGGGGGGCACGACGCGGTTTGAGAAGGCACCGGGGTAAATGGTCTTCTGCTTATCAAAGCCAGTCCACACGCCGCAGGTGACGCTGGAGGTGTAACCCATGAACCAGAGGTCTTTGAAATCGTAGTGCGTGCCGGTTTTGCCAGCGCAGGGGAAGTCACCCAGTTTGTAATCGCTCACCGCAGGGCTGCCGGTGCCGCGATGCAGTGCCTCAACAAGGCAGGTGTGGGTCTGATACGCCGCGATGGGGTCCATGCTCTGGACGACGGCCATTTCATCTTCGGTGACCTGATGGACGATCTTGTTATCGCTATCGGTGATGCGCTGGATGACCTGCAGCTTCTTCGGGCGGCTGCCGAGGGTGGCGAAGTTTGAGTAGGCCAAGCACATGTCACTCAGGCGCACCTCGCTGCTGCCGAGGAAGAGGTTTTGGTATTCACTGAGCGGTGTGGAGATGCCGGCCTTGGCGGCCACATCACGCACGAGTTGCATGCCGGTGCGTTCACCGAGGTACATGGTGGAAGCATTGCGACTGCCGACGAGAGATTCACGCAGGCTGATGGAGGACATGGACCACTTTGGGCTTTCCATCTCCGTGCCCCACTCACCGAGGATGCCCTCCATGGCACCGATCTGGACGCGTTTGTTGTCGAAGGGCTTGTCGTCCACCTTCGTGCCTGGATACACGCCAGGGCTGCTGAAGGCGGCGGCATAGACGAAGGGCATAAAGGCCGTCCCAGCGGGGCGCAGGCTATCGATGGCGCGGTTGAACTGGCTATCGCCGAAATCACGACCGCCGACCATGGCGAGCACGCTGCCATCCTTGTTATCCATGACGATGGAGGCGCCTTGGAGGTATTCCGGCTTGGGCCGCGGCGTGGTGGGATCGATATCGCCACGCTTCAAACGGGCGCGGTAATCGCTCATGATGCCGCGAAATTGATCGAAGGTCTGGTGCTCGTAGCCCTGGCGCTGCTCGACGGCCTTGAGGTGCTTTTGCATGGACTCCTCCGTCTTGCGCTGGAGGTCCTGATCGATGCTGGTGTAGATTCTAAAACCGCCGATAGAGGCGCGTTCCTCACCCACGAGGTTCATCACCTCCGAGCGGACGGCATCAAAGATATAGCTGAGGCGCGGATCACTGCTCTGCGGGGCGGTGGCCATGGGCTTGAGCTTGAGTTTCTCCGCCTCATCGGAGGCCAGCGCCCCCTCCTGCACCATGCGGTCGAGCACATGGTTACGCTCCTTGAGCGCCCGCTGCGGATGCCGGAGCGGATTGATGTTGTTCGGGCTCTTGATGAGGCCGCAAATCGTGGCCGACTCCTCGATGGTGAGTTCACGCACATCTTTGCCAAAGTATCCCCGGGAGGCGGCCTGCACGCCGTAGAAATTCAGGCCGAAGAAGATGCGGTTGAGATACAGCTCGAGGATTTCCGACTTCGAAAAGTGCCGCTCCACACGCTGCGCCAGGAAGGCTTCGAGGATCTTGCGCTTGTAGCTCTTTTCCATGAGCTGGAAGGTCTGGCGGGCGAGCTGCTGCGTGATGGTGGAGGCCCCCTGAGTGACCTCACCCGCTTGGAAGTTCAGCCACACGGCACGCGCCAAGCCGATGTAGTCCACGCCGTCGTGCTGGAAAAAGCGGCTATCCTCCTGAGAGACAAGCGCATCGATGAAGTGCTGCGGCACTTCTTTGATGCCGATGGGCGTGCGGTTCAGTACATAGAGGCGGGCCATTTCCTCGCCATTGCGATCAAAGATGATGCTGGCGGATTCCAGCTTGCGCAGCTCAGCGAGGTCAAACTTCTCCGCCTCCTGCCGCAGTGGTGCCACGACGATGCTGTAGGCCCCAAACGCTGCCACGAGGGCCAGCAAAAAGAGCGCCACGAGGGCGCTGAACCACGACCGCTTATAAAACGGCACTCGCAGGCCGGCTTCGCCGCGCCAATTGCGTTGGGGCTTAAGATCTGGATCAATTCCCTTCATGGAAGTGGGGTGGGGAGGGCCGCGATGGTAGGCTCCCTTCACACAGTCCGCCAGTTCTTCTTTGGGTGAAGCATGCTTGGCGGTCGTCCGCGAGTCCTCTCGCGGTTCCGTACACCCACCGCGAGAGGATTCCATTCGGGGCTTCGCAGCGCGGACTACATCCAGCAGGTGGCCTCCTCACCAGTTCTTGATCCACTTTGCCCCGAGTTGGGGGTCTGCCTCGGTGTCCTTGGAGGTGGCGCGGAGGTGGGTTTCGTCGTCGCCGTAGGACCAGAGGTCGTAGGTGGTGTTGAGGGTGTTCTTCTTCTCGGGATCGGCTTTGAGGTATTGGAAGGGGCGGCCAAAGCCATCGACGAGGAGGTAGTGGTTGCCGATTTTGCGCCACATATTGGGGGGCATGTCTTTGAAGATCAGCTTTTTCAGTTCTGCATCGTCCCAAGTGCGATTGGAGGACGATGCATCCTCGCCGCTAACGCCCTTGATGGCATCGTTTCCATCGCCCGTGAGAGCTTGATAAAGGCATTTGGCGGCACCGATACGGTAAGTTTTGCCGGGCAAAACTTCGGCGGTCTCATCGGGGTTTGCTGGCTCGGGATATTCGCCAAATCTGGTGAGGTAGCGTTCCAAGGATGAGTCGATTGCCTGCAACGTTACAGCCGTCGTTCTTTGCTTGCTTGGTCCGGGATGAACATTGATCGAAAGCACTAAAGACGCGAGCAAGGCAATGATCGCCACGACGATCACGGTTTGGAGCAGCGTGAAGCCAGGTGCCCGAGGGAGGAGGAGGCGAGCTTTCATTGTTTGAGAATACCAGAACTCACCACCAGCGGACAAGAGGCATTTCGAGGGCTGCTTGCGCCTTCGCGTGGCTGCGGCTAGAGCGGCGGATGCGCATTCTCATCACAGCGGGGCCGACGCGGGAGGCTCTTGATCCGGTCAGGTATCTCACGAACCGGTCTTCGGGGCGGATGGGGTATGCCATCGCGGAGGCGGCGGTCGAGGCAGGGCATGAGGTGGTGCTGGTTTCGGGGCCGGTGAGCCTGGCGAAGCCTGCGGGCGTGGAGGTGATCGCGGTGGAATCGGCGCGGCAGATGTTTGAGGCGGTGCAAAAGAGCCTCGCGGGATGTGACGTGGCGATTTTTGCGGCGGCGGTGGCGGATTACCGGCCGGTGAGTGTTTCGGAGCAGAAAATCAAAAAGAAGGGCGAGAGGCTGGTTTTGGAGCTGGAGCGCACGGAGGACATTTTGGGCTCGGCGAGGTCGGTTTTTGGGTTTCGCGGTGTTTTGGCGGGTTTTGCGGCGGAGTCGGAAAAGCTCGTTGAGCACGCCCGCGAGAAGCTGGAGCGCAAAGGCTGCGATGTGATCATCGCGAACGACATCACGCAGCCGGGCATTGGGTTTGATAGCCAGGAAAATGCGGTCACGCTCTGCCTGCCGGGAGATCAAACGATCCAACTCCCCCAACAGAGCAAGTCATCGCTGGCACGGGAGATCATCCGGTTTGTGACGCAGCTTCCTCGTGCCTGAAGTTCAGCTGATTCAGGGCCTCCTGCAGATTTGGATACAATGCGTCATCATCAAAGACCCTGGCGTGCTGACGCCCGCCGCTACGAGCGGAGCTTGAGGTAGTGGAAAACGTGAGTTTTCCGAGGCGAATGTTTCATGCGCTTTGCCAAAGACCCCGGCGTGCTGACGCCCGCCGCTACGAGTGGAGCTTGAGGTAGGGGAAAACGTGAGTTTTCCGAAGCGAATGTTTCATGCGCTTTGCCAGAGGCCTCGGCGTGCTGACGCCCGCCGCTACGTCTTCAACTCAGGCGATTGGAGCAAAAAAATCGTCGCAATGATGGGAAGATTGGGCAGGTAGAGGATTGCCCTTACTTTCATGGAACTCCAAGACCTCCTCGCCACCGCCACAGAAGCCGCACATGCTGCGGGTACTCTCATTCAAACGAACTTCGGTTCCGAACTCACGGTGAACGAGATGCAGCGGCATGACATCAAGCTGGAGCTGGATGTGCGCAGCCAGAAGCTGATCACGGAGATGATCCTGGCGAAGTTTCCCGAGCACGCGATCCTCGGTGAGGAAGGTGGCGATACGGGTGGCGACGGCCCCATCGAGTGGATCGTGGACCCGATTGACGGCACGGTGAATTACTTCTTCGGCATCCCGCACTTCTGCGTGTCCATCGCGGCTCGCGAGCGGGATTCGAAGAAGCTGCTGATCGGCGTGATCTTTGATCCAATGCAGAAGGAAACCTTCACGGTGATGGCCGGTGGTACGACGCTGCTGAATGGCAAGCCGGTGAAATGCAGCAGCCGCGCCACGATGGCGGAGGCGGTGGTGACGGTGGGTTTTTCGAAGAGCAAGGAGGCGCTCGACCTTGGCTTTGAACGCTACAAACGCATCGCCTACGAGGTGCGCAAGACGCGCATGCTGGGCAGCGCCGCGCTGGCGATGGCCTACATCGCCTGCGGCCGCCTCGATGCGTATGTGGAGGAGCAGATCAGCCTGTGGGACATCGCGGCAGGGCAGCTCATGGTGGAAAGCGGCGGCGGCAAGGTGGAGACAAAGCCGAGCACGACGAAGCCGGGGACGATGTTCATCTGTGCCACGAACGGGAAGCTCGGGATTGAGAGCTATCTTTGAGTTTCAGGTTTCATGAAACTTGGAGCATCGATTACTCCTCGAACACTTCGCCGCCGCGTGGTTGCATGTTGAGTTCGATGCCGATTTTGCGGTAGGCTTCGCCAAGATCGGATTCGAGTTTGGCGACTTTTCGACCGGCGAGGAGGTGGATGCGGAGGGCGTCGGCGGTGGGGGTGCCTTTTTCGATGTCGCGCAGCCAGGCGATGACGTTGGAGGCTTTTTTGTCGCCATCGAGGTGGTAGAGGAAATAGGTGAGGAGGAGGGCGGAGGTGTAGTTTTGGCCGGCTACTTCGCCACCGAGGGCGGCACCCCATTCCTGATGCTGGATGGCGAGCAGCTCGGAGATGCTGATCATAGGGAAGTGGACGGTGCTGCCCCGGACGATGGCTCCACGCTTGCGCAGGGCATTCTTGAGGCGGACTTCCATGCCGGAGAGGAAGAAGCGGCCGTGGACGAAATCGGCGATACCGGTGTATTCGGCGGCTCCTTCGGAATACCACACAGGCATGCGTGGCAGCCAGCGGCTCATCATTTGATGGGTGATCTCATGGATGAGGGTCTCGTTGGACTCGATGGAGCGATCCACCTGCACGCGTTTGCCGGCGACGACGCTCATACCGAGGTTGGAGATGGGGACGTAGATGGTTTTTTCGGAGCGGGAGTAAAAGCCGCCGCTGCCGACTGGCGCGCCGGTGGCGAGATAGGCTTCATCGGTGCTCAAAATACGGGCGCGGAACCATTTGCGCATCGTTTCGGGCGCGGGGCGAAGGTCGAGCGGGAGCTGGCAATTGAGCATCCAGGTGGCCTCGAACACGCGGGCGAAGTGACGCACGGCATCCGGGCCCACGGGCGCATCGCAGCAGAACTCAAAGTGCTCGGTGTGGTAAATGTACTCATCCTTCGAGGCGTCCTCGGTGACGATGCGCACCTCCGGCGTGTTTTTGAGCGCGACGCTGCGCGGCCAAGTGGCAAGAGCAGGAACCTCGGGAGCCTCTTGGGGCGGTGTGGGAAGTGGCGGAGCGACGGGCTTGTACTTGGCGAGGTCGATACCTGCCTTCGTGGATGAGTCCTTTTCGTTTTTGGAGACGGCGAGCTTGGACTTTGGCACCTCTTTTTCCGTCTTGGTCGTGCTGGCGGCTTTTTCGGGTTCAGGCTTCTCTTCGTCGCCGGGAAGTGTTTTAAGGCTGTGCGCTTGAGCAATCGGCGCTTCGAGCGTTTTGCCTCGGACGACGGCGCTGCGGGCTTCCTTCTGCGTGAGCCAAGTGACTGCTACGGCACCGGAAAAGACCAGCAACCCGGCGACGAGCGTCCATCCGCTGATCACGGCACAGGCACGCAGGATCTTTGGCCCGCGCTTGGGACGCGGCAAAGGCGGCGAGGCGGCAGGCGCTTCAGGCTGTTTGGGCTGTGGGATTGGGTAGGCCACGGTGAGGGGCGGGGATGGATTGAAGATTGTCGAGCAATCGATTTTTGATTGTTGAGGGAGGGCGAAGAAAGATTAGGGGGCAGCGAGCCAGAGGAGAGGAGCGCTGCGGATGAGGAAGATGGACTCGAAGGGCTTCACGGAAGGCGCGACGGGGGTCCACTGACCGTTTTCGAGGGTGTGGGAGGAGTAGTTGCTGGTGGCGGGCTGCCAGAGGCGGAGGCGGTCGCCTTCGGAGAGATTGGTGGGGACTTCGCCGGAAGTGAGCGAGCCGGTGGTGATGAGCTGCGTGCCTGAAACGAGCGGGATGCGGAGGGCTTTGGAGCGGACTTCGCCGGTGTAGGCGCGGGTGAAGCCGCTGCCGGTGATCTTCACGAGGATGCCGCTGAAGGCGGTGAAGGGTGCGTCGGCCTCGGCGGGGACGAAGGTGCTCTTCGCGGTGTCGTAGGCGAGGACGCGATCTTCGTCGGAGAGGTCAGCGGCTGGAAGAAGGGCTTCGAGCGTGTGATGCGGACGCAGGGTGATGCGGGCGGAGTTGAGCTGGAGTGATGGAGTGGTGGAGTGATGGACGGTGGTGGAGGCCGCGGAGGGTTCGACGGTGGCGGTGCGGCCAGCGTGAGGGCCGTCGAGGATTTCGAGTTCGGTGAAGGTGGAAAGTTGGAGGGACTGCGGAAGGGTGAGGGTGCCATCTTCGCTGATGGTGGCAGTGCCGGTGTAGAGGGCTGGCTGGACGAGCGGCATGCTGAAGGTGCGGGCACCATTGGTGAAGGTTTGGAAGGTCCACGCGTGGGTGGCGCTGGTGGTGGTGGCTTCGGGCTTGCCATCGCGATTGGCATCGAGATCGACGCGGAGGCGGAGGAAGCCGAGCGTGGCATTCGCGGGTGCGAGGTCAGCGTAGCGGCGGGTGACGGTGCCATCGCGGTTGAAGGTGGCGGCGGCGGGCAGCGTGAGCGGCTTCCAATCGGCGCTATCGAGCTGCGTGGCGGCTTCAAGCGTGAAGCGCAGGTCATCGCGGCCCTGGGCCGGGCGGGTGAGGATGGCGTGGATGGTCTGGCTGGCGTGATCGGCCTCGAGAGCGAAGCGCGTCAGGATGAGGCCGCTGCGTGGATCGGTGCCGAGGGCGTATTCGAGGAGGTTGGAGGCGTTGTCGCCATCCGCGTCCGCCGTGGCGGAGGTGATGCCATGTTGCGCGCTCCAGCCGGCATAGGTGATGACAGGCGCGGTGAGGCTGTTTGTCGTGATGCTGGAGCTGGGCGCGGTGGCACCGAGCATGTTGCTGACGACGTTTGAGGCACTCGGGAAGCCGGTGCCGGAGCCGCTGACGAGGCCGAGGTCGCGAGTGAGATCGATCCGGGTGTCGAGGCCGTCATCGGTGCTGCCTTCAAAGCCCGGCTCGGAGGTGCCGGAGGGGCACAGGGTGGGCCGCAGGCTGAGCAAGCCGGTGCTGGCACCGGTGCTGGCGGGAGTCGTGGTGGCGGTCAGGTCCTGGCCGGCATTGTCATCACCGGCGACGACGCTGCTCATGGGGATCATGCCTTCGAGCGGCATGCCGCTGCCGAATTGCGAGGCGGGCAGGTGCAGGAAGTAGCTGCCGGGATTGAGCCCTTCGATGAGGTAGCGGCCTTTGTTATCCGTGATGGCGACGCCAGCAGCGGGTGTGACGCCGACGGTGCTGCCCTGCGTGTAGATCTGAACGAGGACGCCTTCGAGACCTTCATTGAAGTCGTAATTACCGTCGTTGTTGAGGTCGAAATAGACGAGGTTACCGACGGAGACGGTGTTGAAGAGACCGAAGTCGATGGTCGTGTTCGTATCCGCATCGGTATCGTCATCGGTGGTGGATTCGGTGCCAGCGGCGAGGGCAAAGATGGGGCTGAAGAGCGGGGTCCCTACACCGCCGGGCTGGGCACCGTCGTTGTTGTTGTCCACGTTGTTATCCGTGGTGGCAGGTGTGCCGCCGGTCTCGGCGTAGTCGGTGGGTGGCGTGACCTTGATGTAGTAATTGCCGGCAGGAAGATTGGTGAAGCTGTAGAGGCCGGAGGAGGTGGTGGTGACGTTCGAGCCGACCTGCACATCCGCAGGGGCACCGCCGATGGCGTTATCGGAGCCTGGATTGAAGAGCTGCACGAGGGCACCGGCCACGCCGGGTTCGCCCGCGTCCTTGAGGCCGTTGTCGTTGGAGTCTTCAAAGACGATATCGCCCACGGTGAGGGAGCGGATGGTAAAGGTGTAGGCGCGGGAGGTATTGCAGCCGTAGGCATCGGCGGTGCGGAAGGTGATGGAGGCGCTGCTGGCGGCGGTGGGCGTGCCGGTGATGGCTCCGGTGCTGGCATTGAGGGCGAGACCGGCTGGCAGCGTGCCGCTGGTGACGGTGTAGGTGTAAGCTGCGGTGCCGCCTGTGGTAGTGAGCGTCTGCGAGAAAGCGGCGCCGACATAGCCAATGGCGAGCGTGGTGGGATTTAGGGTCATCGCAGGGCACGTGGGCGTGATCGAGTAGGCGAGCGAGCCCTGGCAGGTGTTCGCATCGGTGGCGCGGATGGTGAAGGAGGCGGTGGTGCTGGTGGGTGTGCCCGTGATGGCTCCGGTGGTGGTGTTAAGGCTCAAGCCCGCGGGCAGACTGCCGACGGAGACGGCGAAGGTGTATGGAGCCACACCGCCGCTCGCTGTGACGGTTTGGGAATAGGCGGTGCCGATGATGGCAGCGGGCATCGAACCGGGAGAAAGCGTGATCGTTCCGCAGACAGGTGTGATGGTGTAGGCGCGAGTGCCGAAGCAGCCATTCGCATCGGTGGCGCGAAGGGTGAAGATGGAGGTCGAGGTGCTGGTGGGCGTGCCGCTGATGAGGCCGCTGCTGCTATTCAAGGCGAGACCTGCTGGCAGTGTGCCGCTTTGCACCGTGTAGGTGAAGGGCGTGGCGGTGCTGCCGCTCGCGGAGATCGTCTGCGAGTAGGCGGCGCCAGTGGTCATGCCAGCGAGGCTAGCGGGATTGAGAGTGATGACGGGGCAGATGCGCAGCGAGTAAGTGCGAGTGCCAGTGCAGCCGTAGGTGTCACTCACGCGGATGGTGATGCTAGTGCCCGCGCCGTTGTCAGCCGTGGGTGTGCCGGTGATGGCTCCGGTGCTGGCATTGAGTGCGAGCCCGGCAGGCAGCGTGCCGCTGGTGACGGTCCAGGAGCCATAGGGCGCGGTGCCGCCCGTAGCGCTGAGAGCCTGTGAGTAGGCGCTGCCGACGGTGCCGATGAGTAGCGTGGCCGGATTGATGGTGATGGTGGGGCACGCGGGTGTGACGGTGTAGCTTTGCGTGCCGGAGCAGCCATTCGCATCGGCGGCGCGGAGGGTGAAGGTGGCGGCGGCACTGCTGGTGGGTGTGCCGGTGATGGCTCCGCTGCTCGTGTTGAGCGCCAAACCCGCGGGCAAGGTGCCGCTGCTCACGCTGTAGATGTAAGGCGTGGCGCTGCTGCCGCTGGCGGTGACGGTTTGCGAGAAAACGAGACCGACGGTGCCATTGGCGAGGCTGGCGGGGCTCAGTGTGATGACGGGGCAGATTTTGATGCTCACCGCCTGATCTTTGAAGCAGCCGTAAACATCGGTGGCACGCACGGTGACGCTCACACCGGCTCCATTCGTGGCCGTCGGCGTGCCGCTGATGACACCGCTGGTGCCCAGGGTCAATCCGGCGGGCAGCGTGCCGCTGGTCAGCGCATAGCTGTAAGGTCCGGTGCCGCCGCTGGCGCTCATCGTCTGCGAGTAGGCGATGCCGAGGGTGCCATTCGCGAGGCTGGTTGGCGAAACGGTGATCGTGGGGCAAACAGGAGCCAACGTGTAGCTGCTGGAGCCTGCGCAGGCATTCGCATCGGTGGCG
>JBEIGR010000067.1:0-14453 GCA_040381795.1 Verrucomicrobiaceae bacterium
CGGTAAAGACCTCTGTGACACCCATCTCGGCAGCACTCGCCGTGACATCCTTCGCGTCGGAGGCGCAGGCATCATGGGCCTCACGCTCAACAACATCCTCCGCGGTCAGGCCATGGCGAACACCTCGCCAAATGCCGGCCGCGCTGGCTGGGGCAAGGCAAAGCACGTCCTCATGATCTACCTCCAGGGCGGACCCTCGCATCTCGATCTCTGGGACCCCAAGGAAAACGTGCCGGACAAGGTGCGCTCCGCTTTCAAAACCATCCCGACGAAGGTCCCCGGCAAGCACTTCACCGAGATCCTCCCCGGCCTCGCGAAGGTGAACGACAAGTTCACCATGATCAATTCGATGAGCTACACGCCGAACGGGCTCTTCAATCACACCGCCGCGATCTACCAGATCATGACCGGCTACACGACGGACAAAGTCAGCCCCTCCGGCCAGCTCGAACCGCCAAACGCCAAGGACTTCCCGAACTTCGGCTCCAACATCATCCGCCTGAAGCCACCGACCGAGCCCATGCTGCCCTTCGTGCAGCTTCCACGCCCGCTCCAGGAATCCAACGTCGTCGGCAAAGGCGGCGGCGCAGGCTTCCTCGGCAAGGCCTTCGATCCCTACACCCTCTTCCCAGATGGCGACGACCTCGACATGGGCAAGATGGACCGCATCAAGATCGACGACCTCCAGCTCCGCCCCGATCTCTTCAGCGTCCGCCTCGAACGCCGCGCCAAGCTCCGTGACGCCATCAACGACCAGATGCCCACCATCGAGGCCGCCACAAAGGACCTCAGCCTCGACAGCTACTACAGCCAAGCTTTGAACCTCATCTCCAGCGGCCGCGCCCGTGATGCCTTCGCCCTCGACCGCGAGCCTGAAAAGCTCCGTGACCGCTACGGCCGCAACACCTTTGGCCAAAGTTGCCTCCTCGCCCGCCGCCTGCTCGAAGCTGGCACCCGCGTCGTCGAAGTCATCTGGCCCAAAGTCGCCAACTCCGACAATCACAGCTGGGACCATCACGTCGGCCTCACCGAGCGCATGAAGAACAAATCCGGCCCCATGCTCGACCAGGGCCTCAGCGCCCTCTTTGACGACCTCGACGCCTCCGGCCTGCTCGACGAGACCCTCGTCGTCGCCCTCGGCGAATTCGGCCGCAGCCCTGAAAAAGGCGTCTCCACCTCCGGCAACGGCAACAGCGCCGACGGACGCGACCACTGGCCTTACTGCTACACCGCCGTCATTGGCGGCGCTGGCATCAAGCGCGGCTACATCCACGGCAAATCCGATAAAACCGGCTCCGCCCCCGCCGAAGACGCCGTCCACCCGATGGAGCTCCTCGCCACCATCTACCACAGCGTCGGCATCGACCCCGAAACCATCGTCTATAACCACCTCAACCAGCCCCGTGAGCTGGTGAAGGCCAAGCCGGTGACGAAGCTGTTTGCCTAACGGTTCGTCAAAACGTCAAAGTCTCGTCAAGGGGTCAAGAAGGCAGCTTCTTGACCCCTTGGCCGTTTTTTTGACGACGAAGCCATCTTGTCCGCAGCTCCAAAAACTCTTGGCGCTCCGCCCGGCTTTCGACTTCATGACGCATGTCTTCCATGCAGCTCACCTTTCTCGGCACCGGCACGTCCGTCGGCATCCCGGTGATCGGCTGTGACTGCGCGGTGTGCCGCAGCACGGACCCGCATGACAAGCGCCTGCGCAGCTCCGTTTACATTCACACGCCGGAGTTTGCCTGGGTGGTGGACACCGGGCCGGATTTTCGGGCGCAGTGCCTGCGTGAAAACATCCGCCACCTCGATGCGGCGATCTTCACGCATCCGCACATGGATCACCTCACCGGGTTCGATGAGCTTCGGCGTTTCACGGTCGATGTGGACCAGTTCATGCCCATCTACGGCACGCCGGAATGCCTCGCCGTGCTGGAGCGCATGTTCGAGTATGCCTTCAACGGCGAGAACCGTTACCGCGGCTACTTGAAGCCGTTTCCCAAACCGATCCACGGCCCCTTTCACCTTGGCGAGACCACCGTCACACCTCTCCCCGTGAAGCACGGCAAGGTGAAGACCATCGGCTACCTCTTCACGCGTGGCGGAAAAAAACGCTGCGCTTACATCCCGGATGCGAAAACGATCAGCGCCGAAGCCATGGAGCTCATGCGCGGCGTGGATACGCTTATCATCGACGCACTGCGCCACACACCGCATCCCACACACATGAACTTCGAGGAGACGCTGGCCGTCGTGAGCGAACTCAAGCCACGCCAGACCTGGTTCACGCACCTCCAATGCGAGATCATGCACGCCATCGAGGACCCGAAACTGCCGCCGGGGGTGAATCTAGCATTTGATGGCCTGAAGCTTACCTGGGAGGCATGAGAGCGATTTTCCAGACTCTGCTACTTGTTGCCCTGGCGCTCCCAAACCTCGCCCAGGCTCAATTCTCCGCCGACTGGGAGCCGGCGGCGGAAACGGTCGTCGTTTACAATCCGAGGTTTCCCGGCTCCGAGGCGCTTGCTCGCGAGTACGGCTCGAAAAGGCTCATTCCGAGTGATCGCGTGATCGGGCTCGATTGCCCGGTGACGGACTCGATGAGCCGCACGGAGTTCAACGAGCAACTCCGCGAGCCTTTGCGGAAGATCTTCACGGCCAAAAAATGGTGGACGCTCGACACCGAAAGCAAATCGCCCGCAGCCAGCAGTGTGGCACGTTCCGGCATTCGCGTGCTCGTGCTGATGCGCGGTGTGCCGTTTCAGGTGCGGCGAGATCGGGATGCGCCGCCGCCTCAAAAAGAAGACGAGGCCAGTGTCGATTCCGAGCTCACGTTACTGGCGATGATTGCGCCGCCGACGGAGGGAGCGCTGAAAAATCCGTATTACGGAGCGGATGTGCGCCTGCCGCGCTACACGAAGGCCCCTGGATTGCTTCTTGTGGGTCGGCTCGATGGTCCGAGTGATGACATCGTGCGCCGGATGATCGACGACGCCATCTTTGCCGAGGAAAATGGACTGCAAGGTCGTGCCGTGATCGATCTGGCGCTGAAGTCCGGCGGCTTCAAAGAAGGCGAGGACTGGCTGCTGGCCTCTGCGGCCACGTTTCAGCGTCACGGCATCCCGCTCTACATTGACCGGCATGAACTCGTCATGCGGGACCACTGGCCGCTGCCGGATACGATCTTCTATTTCGGCTGGTACACGATGGATGCCGCGGGAGCGGTGGCCTCGCCGGAGTTTCAATTCAAACGCGGTGCGGTGGCCTGCCACATCCACTCCTTCAGCGCCAGCGTGATGCGAGACCCCAAGCAGCACTGGACCGGCCCGCTGCTAGTCAAAGGCGCGGCGGCCACCTTTGGCAATGTGTTCGAGCCTTATCTCTCGCTCACCGTCCACTTTGATCTGCTAAACAAACGCCTGCTGGAAGGTTTTACGCTCGCCGAGGCCGCGTGGTCGGCCACGCCCGCGCTATCCTGGATGAGCGTCGTCGTGGGTGACCCTCTTTATCGGCCGTTTGCCAGGAACGGCGGCTCGTCTCTCGGCAGCGATGACACCCGTGATTACCTTCTTTATCAAGGCGCGGCCCGCCGCTCGCCGCTCGATCCAGACTCGGCCATCAAGACGACGATCACCACGCTGGCCGAGCGGCGCAAAAGCTCCCGCCTGCTCGAATGCACCGCCTTACTCTCCGGCCTGCAAGGCAAGCACGCCGAAGCCATCGACCTCTTTGACCATGCCGAGGCTCTCTCGCCTGCTCCCGCTGACCGCGTGCGGCTGCGGCTCTACCGTGCGGAAATGTTTCGCCGTGATGGAAAGCCCCAAACCGCCGCTGATTTGCTGCGAGATCTTCTTTCCGATGAATCCGTGAAAGCCGAACCAGCCCGCGCCGCCGCTGAATCACTGCTCCGCGAATTGGGCGGGTGATCGTGTTTCAAGGCGGCGTCACCTGGCTGAGCACTGCGCCTTCCATATCCACGATGAGTACGGCATCGCCACTGGCCTGCACATTCAGCCGACGAGTGAAAACGCGGCAGAGGTAGGCTTGGCTCCAGTCCGTCTCGCGGTCCAGGTAGCGCCCGAGTGGCGTCTCACGCTCCACACAGGCAACGAGCGGTGAGCGGCCATCAGCGGTCACATGCATGGCAAAGGTCAGATAGAGAGGGCGATCTTTTTCGCTCAGTTCAAAGCCATGGCTCGGCTTGAGGAGCACCCACGCCCAGGAAGGTGCCTCAGGTGCGGAAGCCAGATTTTGGCGCAGCACGCCATCGTGCGTCTCGTGTAGCAGCGGCCAGTCGATACGGCGTTTCCCATCGGAGCCTTCGATGAGCCGCACGAGCGCTCCGTGACTGCATTGGGTGGTGCTCAGATTGAGCAGCGGATGCACCTCCCCTTCTGGCAGCGTCACCGCTGTGCCCTTCACGGCGCTGAGCACAGTCAGCTTCGGGCGTTGATCCGCAGGCACATTGAAAAACGCCTCGATCTCCGCTGCGTGGCGCTGGCCTTCATGCACGGTGGCCAGGCGCTCGGCGGGATCAGTGGCTTGAAACAATTTCTCCACCAGCCCGCGAGCCTCGCTTTGCATGGCTGCCACATCCACCGCAGGCAGTACGGCCTCCGCCGTCTCCGCCGTGGTGGGGATGGCAGCACGCCGCACCTCCGGCTCGGGTGAGGGAGGAATCTCCGGCGCAGTCACGACGAGAGCGGCCTCTGATTTTGGACGTGTGGCACCATCGTTTTGTGCATCCCACCACACCCAGCCGCCGATGCCGAGCACCGCCACCATCGCCGCACCGAGCAGAAAGGTTTTCACCGGCGAGCCTTGCTGATGCGACGGCACAAACTCCGTCTCCTCACCTTCCTCCTGAGGTGGAAGATGCAGCGAAGGCTGCATCGCCGCCGTCGGCTGGGTGTAGGCCTGCTGCCTCCAAATCTGCGGCGCAGGCTGTGGTGACATCATCGGAGCCGTCATCGGCACATTCACCGGTGCGGCAGGAGGTTCAAAAACTGGCTGCGTGCTCACCGGCATCTCGGCAGGTCGTTGAAACGCCTGCCGCCTGCCTGGCGAGAGTGATGCCGTCTGCCCATGCGTGGCAAAATGCGCCCGATACCCCTGATGAGCACAATGCGGGCACGTTACCATGCCTTCCGCCGCTTGCTGTTGGCAGAGGAAAGGCTGTCCACACGCGGGACACACGACACTGGCGACGAGACCGGAGGTCATAAAGGGCGGTAACTGTAGTGCAGGCCGCATGAAATGCGCGAGCCGAATCTCGTGGCGTTGCTCGTCAGAGGTAGAAGCCACTTCTGACGACTGTCCACCGCCTACCGCCCACATAAAGCAGCGCTGGCACATCCATTCCGGCAGGCTACTTTCGCCGCCTCGTCCCCATGAGCCGCGCCGCCTCCGAAGACCCCAAAATCCCCCGCCACATCGCCATGATCATGGATGGCAATGGCCGTTGGGCAAAGCAACGCGGACTGCCACGCACCGAAGGCCACCGCATCGGTGCCCAAGTGGTGCGAAAGATCACTGAGGCCGCCGGAGACCTCGGTGTGGAGTTCCTCACACTTTACGCCTTCTCCTCGGAAAACTGGAAACGCCCGAAACGGGAGGTGGATGCCCTCATGAAGCTCCTCGTGCTCTTTTTGAAGACGGAGCTGCCCATCATGCAGAAACAAAACATTCGCCTTCAGGCCATCGGCAGACTGCATGCTTTGCCGGATTTCTGTCAGGAGGAGCTGCACCGCTGCATCGCCGCCACCGCGCAAAATACCGGCCTCACGCTCATCCTGGCCCTCAGCTACGGCGGCCGGGAAGAGATCGTCGATGGCGTGAAAAGCCTCATCGAGTCCGTCGAGAGCGGCCACCTCGACAAGGCCATGATCGACACGGAGGTCTTCTCGAAGCACCTTTACACCCGCTACTACCCAGATCCCGATTTGATGATCCGCACCAGCGGCGAGATGCGCCTCTCGAATTTCCTCCTCTGGCAGCTCAGCTACACCGAATTCGTCATCACCGAAAAGCTCTGGCCCGATTTTGACCGCGAAGATCTCGTGGACGCCATACGCATCTTCAACCAGCGCCAGCGCCGTTTTGGCGGCGTGTGAGAAGCGTATGTCAGCCGGATGTGAGCAGAGAAAACTTTGACCCGGCCTGATTTTCCGACGATAACAGGCACCACTTTCAAAACGCGCCGATGCCAGAAGCCCCGGAGACCCATCTTATCATCATCGATTCCGACCCGGATTTCCTTTCCTGGGCCGCTGGTCATTTGAAGGCCGCCGGCGTGACCATCATCACTTTTGAAAAGCCCGAGGAAGGCCTAGCCGCCTATCAAAAGAAACGTGCCGATCTCGTCCTCGCGGAGATCCGCGCCGGCACCGGCCCCGCCAGCGGCATCGAGCTCCTCAAACGCCTGCGCCAGACCGATCCGAACGCGATGGTCATCCTCTTCAGCGGCACCGCCACCACCTCGCACGTCATTGAAGCCATGCGCCTCGGTGCCTACGATGTGCTGCCAAAGGAACGCCTGCCCTACGAGCTGCGCAGTGTCGTCGAAAGCGCCCTCAGCGGCATCGAAGCACGCCGCATCGCCCGCGAGGCCGCCAGCGAGGTGCCACCTGAATCCATCCAGGAAACCATCATCGGCTGTTCCCCGCCGATGCAGGAGGTCTTCAAGCTCATCGGCCGCGTCTCCCGCTCCGATGCGCCCGTCATGATCACGGGCGAAAGCGGCTGCGGCAAAGAGCTCGTCGCCGGTGCCATCCACAAATTCAGCCCGCGAGCCCAGAAGGACTTCGCCGCCATCAACATCACGGCCATTCCAGACAACCTCATCGAGAGCGAAATCTTCGGCCATGAGAAAGGCAGCTTCACCGGTGCCGTGAACCAGCGCATCGGCCGCTTTGAGCAGTGCGATGGCGGCACCCTCTTCCTCGATGAAATCGGCGATATGCCCCTCGCCGTGCAGAGCAAGCTCCTCCGCGTGCTTCAAGAAGGCCAGTACAGCCGCGTCGGCAGCAATCAGACGCTCAAGACCGACGTCCGCGTCCTCGCCGCCACGAACAAAAACCTCGAAGAAGAAGTCTCCAAAGGCACCTTCCGCGAGGATCTCTTTTACCGCCTCAACGTCGTGCGCATCCACATTCCGCCGCTCCGTGAGCGCCGCGAAGACGTGCGCCTCCTGGCCGAATTCTTCCTCCAGCGCCAGTCCGCCCGCCGCCGTGGCCCCGTCATGCGCTTCACCGATGACGCGCTCGACATCCTCGAAGCCTACGACTGGCCCGGAAACGTCCGCGAGCTGGAAAACACCATTCAAAGAGCCTGCGCCCTCTGCAATTCCGACGTGCTCCTGCCTTCGGACATCCCTATCGGCAGCAAAGGCACCCGCCACCACGGCCCCGCCAGCACCGTCACTCGCATGCGCGATGCTTTGACCATGCTCGTCAACATGGCCGATAAAACCCCTGACATCGACCTGCTCCCATGGGTCGAGCGTGAACTCACCCGCATCGCCTGGCGTCACTGCGAAGAAAACGAAGCCCGCGCCAGCAAGCTCCTCGGCGTCCCCGCCAACACCCTCCAAAACTACCTCTCCGCCCCCGCCGTGAAGAAAGCGAAGAAGGCCGGCTGAGGCGTTCTTCCACACGAGTGTGGACGTCCCGCCACAGGACTCGGCACAAAGTGCTCAGTTAGAATTTCACTCCGCGATTACGGCTGATCATTTCATTGCCACGATGGGGTGAGCAATACGGGCTAGGTGCTCACCGATCTGCTGGCGGGTATGAGCAGGCGTAAGCGGCGAGGGAAGTGCCATTTTCCGGCGACGACGGAGCACTTTCTTAATCCTCCACTGTGCCATCACCACCGTTTGCCACGTCCAAGGCACGCATCATGGCGTCCATGAACTCCTGGGCGGCTTCGATGGGGAGGATGATCGTATCGCGGCGGCCGCGAACGTCCTCGGTGATCTTGATGAACCGGCCACGGTCGTTCTCCTTCAGGTCCAGGAAGAATATCTTCCGGTCCGTCACGATTTTTTCTGAGTGCAGGGGCGGGTTGTGCGGCCGCCGTTCTTCATCTGAATCAAAGTTCCTCATGCCAGTGGTGTTGATCTTCCAAACCAGCCGCCCGGTGCCGCTGTTTCCTTGGAATTGACCGCGAGTCTAGGAACCTGCCCGGTTGTTGTCAATGCTTGTCTCAAAGCATGATCTGCCGTCTAGTGCGCCCATGAAGCGCTTCCTTCCTCTCCTTCTCCTCGCCTCCTGCGCCCAAAAGCCCGTCAGCGTTGCTGATGCCGTCGCTTTCGCTCCCGTGCGTAGCGTGCTCGAAACGAACTGCGTCCACTGCCACGGCGATAACCGCCTCTCCACCATGCCGCCGATCAACGACACGCTGGCCATCGCCAAGCTCATCGGCACGAGTTGGATCGTTCCTGGCAAGCCAGAGGTCAGCCGCTTCTTCCAAGTCGTCACCTTCCCTGATGAAATGCCCGGCGCTATGCCTCCCAGCGGCCACGCCATCTCGAAGAAAGATCAGCAGACACTCCATGAGTGGATCAAGACCGGCGCGAAACTGCCCGCGATCAACGTGAAACTCTCACCCCAAGGTCCGCTGCCGCGTTCGGTTTGATCTCAAGGCTTCCTCGCCTTCCAAAAGGCAGCTAGAAACCCCAGCACACAAAGCGCCTTCATCACGAAGAGCCACCATGGATGCCACCAGGCTCCCGTCTGGGCCTCGATGACATCAGAGATGCCGAAAACGACAAAGCACAACGGCAGCAGCCATCGCCATACCGTCTTGGCAAGCTTGGGCGCCGGGCGCACGAGGAAGGTGATCGCGATGATGAACCATAGCGCAGCCTCCCCTTGATTGAAGAGGCGGGAGAATTCGGTGGGCTCAGGCGGCATGAGAAAGCATGCGTGGCATGACATGTCTTGCAACCGACCTCGCGACGTGTTGGTATCCCGAATGCCTACGCCGCGTGGTTCGTTGCTGCTTTTGATCCTGGCCTTGCTGGGAGCCATCCTGATCCCCTTTTTCATCTGGGGCGGGCACTTTGATGCGGCGCTGAGTCTCGAAGGTGCTCGCCAGTGGATGGAAGGCTTTGGCATCTGGGCCTGGGCCGGTGGTGTGCTGCTGCTCGTGAGTGACATCGTTCTGCCCGTGCCGTCTACCGTCGTCATGTCCGCCATCGGCTGGGTCTATGGCTGGCTCATCGGTGGCATCGTGTGCGCATGCGGCTCGATGCTTTCCGGCATCGTCGCCTATGCCGCGTGCCGTTGGCTGGGGCGCGGAGCGGCGGTTTGGATTGCCGGTGAGGCTGGCATTCAAAAGGCGGAGGCTTTGTTTGAGCGGCACGGTGGATGGCTCGTGGCGCTTTCGCGATGGACGCCGGTGCTGCCGGAAGCTGTCGCGTGCCTCGCCGGCATCGCCCGCATGCGCTGGCGGGTGTTTTTGCCCGCATTGGCCTGTGGCAGCATCCCGCTGGGCTTCGCGTTTGCAGCCATCGGTCATTTGGGTCAAAGCGAACCCGGATGGGCCATGGCTTTGAGCGCCATCACGCCGGTCGTGTTGTGGATTCTGGCATCCCGGCTTCTACCGCGGCACGACGGACCATCGCCGTCAGATCACGGCGGATAAAGCGCAGCACCAGCGGGATCGCCACCAGCGTGCCACCACCACCGATCAAACCGATCCAGCCTACGGGTAGCGGCAGCGTGGCCAGCAGCCCGGTAAAGCCCAGCCACAGCACCAGATTCCACACCAGACCATGGCGCAGGCGCAGCATGCAGCGCACACGGGTGAGGCATTTCCCATCGCCGTGATACTCGCTCACGGTCAATAAGGCGCGGGAGAGATCCGCCTGCGGTGCCATCTCGATGTCAAACCACCGCCATCCATCATCCTCGCGATACACTCGGCGTTTCGCGGCGAGTTCGGCCCGCAGTGCATCGAGCAAATGATGACGATCCCGATT
Source organism: Verrucomicrobiaceae bacterium (assembly GCA_040381795.1). Taxonomy (GTDB): domain Bacteria; phylum Verrucomicrobiota; class Verrucomicrobiia; order Verrucomicrobiales; family Verrucomicrobiaceae; genus Prosthecobacter. The sequence goes on from JBEIGR010000067.1 coordinate 9,977, forward strand.
CGTCTCGCTCCAAAATGCGAGCGTGGCGAGCTGTAGCGAACGTTTGCCAGGCATGAGCGGCGGCAGAATGTCCGGCATATGAGGCTGCCAGGTCGGGCGTGCAGCATACACCAGCATGCCACGCAGACGCGCAAACTCTCGCACCACCGGTTGGAGGAAGCTCAACAGCCACAGCAGCGCTCGATCGAACGTGCCGCTGAGGCATGCCGCTCGTGAATTGCGCAGGCTGATACGCCACGCGGCCCACAGAGCGAAGACGAGAAGCGCCACCGGCATCGCGTGCAGCTTCAAAAGCATCGCGATGAGAGCCACGGCCACCCACAACACGCCCGTGAACCAGTCCCACCAGCGGAAGCCCGTGTTGGCCGCATAGATCGTCTGAAAGGCACCGAGGCCCAGCGGACCGTGGAAGATGCTGCCCTCACTCGGATGATCGGATGGCAAATGATCACCGTAGATTCCACCGCGCCAGCGGGCACCACCGAGCGGCCCGAAGCGCTCAGGATGTTCCGCCATCAACAGTGCCTCGGCAAAGCCATAGCCACGCTGCTGCTTCAAATAGGCGCGAATCGTGAAACGGCGATGATGCCACACCATCGCACCCGGCACGAAGCGCAGGCTGCCACGCCCACCATGTTCACGAAGCCGCCAGCAGATATCCACATCATCGCCCGCCGTGGTGAAATCCGCCGTGAAGCCGCCGATGGTATTCAGCGCGTCTTTGCGGATCGCCAGATTGCAGCCGGGCAGATGCTCCGCCTCCGTATCGCTGAGCAAAACATGCGCTGGAGCACCGGGCGCAGCGGCTACGACACGCTCGATGCGATTGCGCGGCGGCGGTGGGATGTTCGGACCGCCCGCGGCGATCACGCGTCCATCAGCAAAGGCATGGCTGAGATGCAAAAGCCAGTCCGCATGCGCGATGCAATCATCATCCGTGTAGGCCACGATGCTACCCGTGGCTAGTTCCGCGCCACGATTGCGAGCCACGCTGAGTCCCGTCGGCTCCTGGCGATGATACTTCACAAAACTGAAGCCATTCGCGATCTCCGGCGTGGCATCCGTCGAGCCATCATCCACCAGCAAGACCTCGTAATCGGGGTAGTTCAGCGCTTTGAGCGACTCCAAACACTCGCGCAACGTCCGCGAGCCATTTCGTGTGCAGACCACCACGGAGATGCGTGGCGCATTCGCAGGCGGTGAAAGCTTCGCTGGCGTGATCTGGCAGGCAGGACGCTCCTGGCGTTCACGCGTCACCAAACCAAAGCGCCACGCCGTGACCTCCTCGCCACCGCGAAACCATTCATCGGTGTAACTGAACCAAAACGTGCCCGCACAACCTCCCACCATGCATTCCGCCTCAAACCATCGAAAAGCCTCGCTTTGAGCCTCCTCACCATGCGCGGCGGTATCGAGTCCGAACTCGGTGATCACCAGCGGCATGTTCCCCGCGAGGTTTTGCAGCCGTGCGAGGTATCGTGAGAAGTCCTCGCGATGCTCCAGATACACATTCACCGCGAGGAAGTCCGCGTTTCGAGGCACCAGATACTCTGTGGAAGGGTAGGTGGCATAGCTCACAAGCTTTTGCGGTGCCTGCGCATGCGCCAGCTCGATCAGTTCTTCCATCGCCGCTCGCACGCGACTCGGCCGCATCCATCGCACAAGCGTTTTCTCGATCTCATTGCCCACGAGGATCGCCGAGACCACCTCCTGCCTGCCGAGAAACGCTGCGCCATTCGACACACGACGCCGAATGTCCTCCCAAGCACTCGCCTCGCTCAAGAAGTCGATGTGCTCCGACCACGGAATGCCGCACAGCAGCTTCAAGCCATGCTTCATCGCCGCATCGAGCGTTGCCTGATCAGGTATTTCATAAAGCCGCACGCTGTTGAAGCCGAGCGAGGCGATGTGCTTCAAATCCGCCTCCACATCCCGCTTTGAATCCGGCGCGAAGGGCCCGTAGCTCACGCCACGCCAGTGCGAGGCAAAGAACTTGCCAGGCATGGGTGCGGATTCGGTGAGAGCGGGCATCACAAGAAACGAGAGACGATACAGAGGAGTCGAAGATTCACTTCAATTCCAGCACGCCAAAGCTCGCTGGCACATGAAAGTCCGGCTTTTCGGTGCCCGGATTCACCCACGGCATCCAGCCGGAATGCACGCTTCCATCCGGCTTGTGATGAAACTCCGCACGATACAACCCCGCGAACATTTCACTGCCACGCAGCACGCCAAGACCTCGCAGCAACTCCAGCGGAATGCTGCCGCTCACTGTGTAACCGCCTTCACGAATCTCCGGCTCCAACACGAGGCCCTCACAATTCCAACTCCAATCAAACTCGCGATAAAACTTCGCCGCGTAATCCGCCACATCTCCTCGCGGACTCATTTCGAGGCCAAAGTAGCGCTCCAAGCTCAAATCCGTCGCGAAGAAGATCTCCACACGATCCGCCCCCAGCGCCCGCTCCTTCGCCGTCGGTCCATTCGGCAGCACCAGATCCTCATCCACGCAGTCGAAGCGAAAGCGAAACACCGGGCCATCATACATCGCCCGAAACGCCGTCTTCGGCGCAGGCCGATCCTCCCACGGAAAAGTGAAATCCGTGAGCAGTTCGGCTTCTGACCATTGGGTGGTGTTTTGGACGTGGTAGCGTTTCATGAATGCTGCGGGAGGTTTTGCGCCAGTTTTTGCAGACGGCCCCATTGATCCTCATCAGGCTGGAGGATGATGAGGTCAATCGGCTGGACATAACCCGCCACATCGAGCACAATATTCTTTGGCAGCGCATCGCTGATCGCAATCTGGCGATCCCAGTGAATCCACGCGCCATCGTAGGCCTTTAGCCATCCCATGCGCCACAGGTAAGCGTCGATCTCATCGAGCGTCGGCTCCGGCCGCGCCGGATTCACGCGATACCACGGCTGGCTGGTCACGAGTCGCGGCGCGGGCTCATTCGGATAGCGAAGCCAGCCTTCGACGAGCCAGTCGTCATCAAAGAACTCGTTCGACCATGCCAGCCGCTGCAAATACTCCTCAAGGCCACCCCAGGCACCAAACTCCCCCGGCTGCGTGAGCTTGATCACACGGCCCGTTGCGGGATCAAAGAAGGCATCGTGCTCGGCTCCGTTTCGGTGCTCAAGGAAGGCGGTGCCATCGGTAAAGACTTCGACTTCAAGCTCTGGAAATGTTTCAAGGCCGCGAGCGAAGGATTCGGCCTCGTCGGCTGCGGCCCGTGAGCCCGAACGCCCGCGATGGCCTGCTCCAGCGGCACGGCGGCGGAGGCGGCCAAGCGCTCGGCCAGGGTCCCGATCTTGATTTCCGGCAGTGGTTTGCTCATGACTTGGATTCTGCCCTCCTGCGACGGGCTTCGCAACGGGTTTGATAAAGGCCGGCAAGGTCGCTGAAGGCAGCGATGGCGCTGGCTCGGCCAATGCAGGCCGGGAGAAAGAGCGGAGCCATGACCACAAGGAAAACACGGCCCTCTTCATAGGCTCCTGCACCGTTCCTAGCAAGACATGGATTGACGCCCCGACTGCTCTTCTGCCAGCATGGCAGCTTTATGTTCGCCTTTCTCAAACCCGCCCCGCATTCGCCACGACTGCCGGAGGCCCAGATCGACCCGGTTTATCGCCGACTGCGGCTCCAAGTCTTCGCGGGCATCTTTTTCGGCTACGCAGCCTACTACCTCGTGCGAAAAAATTTCTCGCTCGCCATTCCGGACATCCTCAAGGACTACCCTCAATACTCGAAGGCCGAGTTGGGCATGGCGATGACCGGTTTGAGCATCGCTTACGGCTTCTCAAAGTTCCTGATGGGCAGCGTGTCGGACCGTAGCAATCCGCGTTACTTCCTTCCGCTGGGTTTGCTTCTCTCTTGCGCGGTGCTGATGGTGTTTGGCTTCGTAAAGGAGATCTACCTCTCGCTCACGGCCATGATCGTGCTGCAAACGCTCAACGGCTGGTTCAACGGCATGGGCTGGGCTCCGTGCGGCAAGACGATGGTGCATTGGTTCAGCACCAAGGAACGCGGACGCGCGGTGTCGATCTGGAATGTCGCCCACAACGTCGGCGGAGCCCTCGTCGCCACCATCGCGCTGTGGGGCGTGACGATGTTTCACGACTGGGGCGCGAAGTTTTACTTCAACGCGATGGTTTCCACCGCCGTGGCCGTCGCCGCGTTCCTTTTGATCCGCGACACACCGCAAAGCTGCGGCCTGCCGCCCATTGAGGAATACAAAAACGACTACCCGCCGAACTACAGCGCCGAGCACGAGCGCACCTTCACCTTCCGCGAGATCTTTTTCGGCCACGTCTTCAACAACAAGCTCCTGTGGGCCATCGCCACCGCGAATGCCTTCGTTTATTTCGTGCGCTACGGCGTCGTGGACTGGATTCCGACGTATCTGCAGACCGCGAAGAACTTCTCCTTCCAGCAATCGAGCACCGCCTGGGCCTGCTTTGAGTGGTCCGCCGTGCC
>JBEIGR010000068.1:0-14446 GCA_040381795.1 Verrucomicrobiaceae bacterium
GGTATGGAGGCACTGGCTGAGCTTCACAAACACGTCCTGCACGATGTCTCGCGCCTCCTCCAGATCGCCCGTGTAGCCGTGCGCATAGCGGATGAGAGGCCGCTCGTAGCGCTGAAGGGTTTCGAGGAAGAGGGTGTGCGATTCAGCCATGAGTGCGTGTTCGCCGCGCATGACGAACCTCCACCGCCTATCTTGGGGTGAGTTTGAGTTTTTTCACTCAAAGGATGGCCGGGCCTCAAAGTGAGGTCGTCTTGACCTCTTCGCGGTTGCCTTGCAACGGTTCGTCGGTGGCCAAGCTGATCACGATGTCCTCGCGGTCCTTCCACGTGTCGCGATCCCAGCGATCCTTCAATCCGCGCAGGCACCAGCGGGCGGTGTCGCGCTGGCCGAGGAGCAGGGCGACGAGGCCGTAGTCGTTGCGCAGTTTCAGGCTGTGCGGCATGACCTCGATGCCGCGTCGCAGCACCTGGGCCGCCAGCTCGCCGTCGAGACGGGGCAGCAGCCGCTCGGAGTCGCCCTGGGTCACCAGCCAGCGTAGGCAGTAGGCTGCGTTTTCAGGATGCTCGGAGGCGGCGAGCTCTTTGATCACCGCGACGGAGAGGGCGGCACCGGCTTCTTTGTTCCGGTCCAGGATGCGGCAAAGCGCCACCGGGATGTGCACATAGCCGGGGAACTTCTTGGAGCCTTCCTGAAACGTCTTCGCGATGTCATCAAAGGCGGCCCCTTGCGTCCGGTAATACTCCAGCATGCTCACATACCACTCGGCGGTGTCACGCGAGCACAAATCGAGGATCTCCTTGGCCTTACCGATGCGGATATGGTAGGCGCTGCGCTCATCCGTGGGCGGTTCATCGGAGCGCTGATACGCGTGCTTTGCATACTCGATGTAGAACCGCGCCTCGGCCAGCCGGGCGAAGGTGGAGGACGGCGCCGCTTTGCGCCACCGCTGGATGCCGTCACGCATCTCATGCCACGACGCCTCATGCTCATACTCCCAGGACTGCGGTGTCACCGCGCCCAGCGCCGTGAAGGTGGCACGCTGGCCGCCGGGCAGGGTGAGCCCGGATTTGTCGATGCTTTGCACAATGTGCTCCAGCATCGGGATGTTGCCGTCCTGGATGCGCAGCCGCACCATGTCCGCCATGGACCGGTACATCGCATCGTAGTCGAACTCGTCCCGCTCCTGCGGGAACTGATACCGGTCGAACTGCTTGCGGGCCAGCATCGCATACATGGCGCAGAAGTGCTCATGGTAGTGCATCTGCTTGCGCACCCAGATGGACCCGCGATTCCGCCACAGCAGCATCGAAAAGCGCAGCTTCGTGTCGATCAGGTCAAGTCCCTCCTTGGCCTCTTTAACCTGGCCGTAGTAGAGAAGCGTGTAGCACTTCGCCAGCAGCACAGCTCCGGCATCATGGTAGGATTTGTACTCGTGGGCCTTCTCCCACGAATGGAAGTCTTTGATCTCAGGCGCTTGCTTCAAGGCGTAGGGCAGCACCTTTTCCAGCGCCGCATCCATGTCCGGGATGTTTTTGAGGTTCTTCGAGTGGGCCCAATACTCCGCGGCCATCTGGAAGTCCTCCACCTTGTCACGTGCCGCCGGGTCACGCCCCTCCCGACGCAGCATCTGCATCTTGTGCTCGGGCACCGACTGGCCGACGGCGATGGAAGCAGCCGCGAAAAGAAGAAAAAGAGGGCGCAAAGACATTTATGGAAATTATAAGACATTCCCATACGCCGTCAATTTCCCTTCACCCCTCTTTCCTGCTTCGAAGGAAGGCGCCCCAGCCCCCCCCCCCCCCCGCCTACTCCGCCTTGGCCTTCCCCTTGCCTTTGCCCTTCTTCTTCGGGCCTTCGCCAGATTTCGTGTCGAGCGTAAAGGGAGGCAGCTCAAACGGCACCGGGTCCTGCGTCACGCGGGGATCGCCGACGGCTTTGAGCTTTGCCATGAGCTCGGCGGCCATTTCGGTCTTCTTGGCGGCGAAGCTGGCCTCGTTGGCGAGATTGATCGTGGCGTCGGGGTCTTTGCGGAGGTCGTAGAGCTCTTCCTGCGGGCGTTTGGCAAAGGCGTAGTCGAAGTGCCATTTATACTGCGAGTCATTGCGATGGGCGATGAGCCAAGCCTTCGCGGGCGAGCTGTCCATATCGGGAAAGGCCTCGTAGGTGTTGTTTTCGAGGGCGTCCTGATCGGGCGTGAAGCCGTCGGTGAGGTTTTTGGTGTCGCCCATCGGCATGCGCTCGGGTTTGAAGTTGTGAATGTAGAGCCAGCCATCCTTGCGCAGTGCCCGCTGTGGATAAGGGAGGTTTCCTTCGCGGGCGGTGCTCACATGACGCTCGCGGCCGGTGATGACGTAATCACGTTCAGGCTCCACTTGGCCGCTTTTGCCGCTCTGCATGAGTGAAACGAGGCTCTTGCCGTTCACGCCGGGAGGAATGCCCGCGCCGCCGACCTCCATGAAAGTGGGCGAGAGGTCCATCAAATTGACGAAGTCCTCGATGTAGCGTCCACCGGGCTGTCCGGGCCAGCGAATGGCCAGCGTCACGTTCACGCCGAAGTCGTAGAGATTGCATTTGCCGCCGGGGAAGCCCGGAGCGCCGTGATCGCCGCTGATGACGATGATGGTGTTGTCGAGTTCGCCTTCTTCTTCGAGCCGTTTCACCAAAACACCGACCTGCGCATCGAAAGCCTGAATCTCGCCGAGGTAGCTGCCAAAGTCCTCGCGGAACTCCGGCACGTCCGGCAGATGCTTCGGCAGCTTGCCCTTCAATTCATCCGGCTGGATGCCCCACAGCGCCTCGCCACTGCCTTTGACCCACTTGCGATGCACATTCGTCGGTCCATGCCAAAAGAGAAACGGTGCGCCCTTGGGCCGTGCTTTGAGGAAATCGTTAAAATTGCCGCGCACCTCGGCATAGAGCTCGTTTTTCGCCTCTTCGATCGCTTTGCCCGCCGCGACCATCTTCGTGACCTCCTCGGAGAAGTTGTTGAAGCGGCCTCCGGCCTTCTGAAACGCGTGTGCCTGACCACCGAAGGGCGCATCGCTCGGCTCGCCCGGTCCCCACACTTTGAAGGCCTTGCCGATGTGGTAGCCCTGGTCCTTCAGCGTGAGCGGAAAGCTCGGGATCGCCGGGTCCCACACCGCGCCATTGAGGATAGCGGCCCGACCGCAGTTGAAGAAGTAGCGGCCGGAATTCAGCGCACTGCGGCACGGCGTGCAGCTCGGCGCATTCACATACGCCCGGCTGAAAAGCGCCCCCTCGCGGGCGATGCGGTCAATATTCGGCGTTTTCACCACCTGGTTCGGCGACGGGAATTTCTCATGCTTCGCGAACTCGCTGGCATACCGCCCCCAATCATCCGCGAAGCAGAACAGGATGTTCAGAGGCTTGTCAGCCGCAATGGCGGAGGCGGTGAAGGCAAGAAGACAGATCAGGGAACGCATGGCCGCCCTTCAACGTCGGCGTGAAGACCAAACCTTCGCCAAAATCGCCGGGAATATCTTCTCCTCACCCATCTCTTATGTTCGCCAAGCCGTTTGAACATCCACTCCCGTCCCGACATCCAAAAACACCATGGTGACCCGCCTCATAGCATTGCTCCTCAGCTTCTGCATCGGTCTTCCGATGTGCTGGTGCTGCACGGGAGAGGCCCAGCGGGAAGAACTGGCCGGTTGCTGCTCCACGGAGCATCTCGAAGGATGTTCCACGCAGCAACCGGAAGCCCCGCCAGCCGATCACCACGAGTCCTGCCCGTGCTGCGAGCATCACAAAGACCCACGCGATACCGCCAAGCGCGTCCTTTTCTCTCCCAAGCCTCAAGCGGCACCCGTCTTCCACCTCGCTGGCTGGCAGGATGGGCTGCCAGTCTTTCGTCCCGAGCTTTCGATGAGCGCCGATACACCGCGCCGCGAACGCGGGCCACCGGTGGAGCCGCCGCGGCTCTTCCTGCGTCATCGGGCGCTGCTTCTTTGAAGCATCGAAGCTTCCTCAGCCTAGTGAGGAACTGCCCGTGATCTCCTTGTCCGCCTGTGCGGGAAATCGCGTCGCCATTTGTTAAGCGGGCATCTCAAATTCCAAACTCATTCCAATCCTATGAAACTGTCTCTCTCCCTCCTCGCCCTCGCTCTTCTTGCCGCCGCTGCCCCAGTGCTCGCTGCGGGTGATGCCTGCAAAAAGTGCTGTGGTGATAATTGCGCCACCTGCTGCAAGGAAAAGGGCAAGGTCTGCGGCAAAGATTGCTGCAAAGCCGAAAAGTAATCGCTGACGCCTGAGCCTCTTCAAAACACACCGCCGTCCGGGAAACCGGGCGGCGGTTTTTTTTAGCCACCGAAGATTCAACCTCTACTTGGCCCCTTTGAGAAGGCTCTTCGCATGCTCCCGCGCACTCGAGGCGCTGCCACCGAGCATCCTCGCCAGCTCCTCAATGCGCTCATCATCCGCCACTTCGGCGATTTGCGACTTGGTGTGCCCGCCTTTGATTTCCTTCGTCACGACGAAATGGCTCTCCGCCAGCGAGGCCACCTGCGGGAAGTGCGTGATGGCGATCACCTGATGCGTGGCGCCTAGCGCCGCCATCTTGCGGCCCACCGCCTCGGCGATGTTGCCGCCGACGTTCGCATCAATCTCATCAAACACGAGCAGCGGCACCGCGTCCTGCTTTGCGAGAGCGCTTTTCACCGCCAGCAGCACTCGTGACATTTCCCCGCTGCTCGCCGTCATGCGCAGCGGCTTCGAGGGCTCGCCTGGATTCGGCGCAAAATGGAAGTCCACCTCCTCCAGACCGCTTTTGGCCGGTTCGGAGAGGTTCGTGAGCTGCGCGGCAAAAACACTCTGCTTGAAGCCTAGATCGGCAAGATGGCTGGCGACCTCTTTGGCGAGCTTCGGTGCTGCATCGGCCCGTTTTTTCGAGATTTGCTTCCCGAGCTTCAAAACCTCCGCCTCGCGTTCCTGGACGAGTTTTTGGAGCTTCGCGATCTCCTCACCGCGATTCTCGATGCGGCTCAGCTTGCGCTCCGTCTCCGCCAGGAACTCCAAAATCTCGCCAATCGTGCGGCCATACTTCCGCTTCAGTTTTTGAATCGTGTCGATGCGGCTTTCGAGCCTCACAAGCTCCGCCGGATCGATCTCCAGCTCCTCCGCGTAGTCCGCCACGCTACTTTCCAGCTCCGTCAGCTCGATCTGCGCCGATTTGAAGCCCTCGAACATCTTCGCTGTGCCCGGATCGATCTTTTCCAGCTCGTGGATGCTGCGGCTGATCTCGCGCAAACCGTCCACCACACTGCCCTCGCCCTCGCTGAGGCGGCTCGTGATCGCTCCGCAAAGCTCCGCCAGGCGTGCGCCATTGGCCGCGATGCGATGCTTGGACTCGATTTCTTCTTCCTCGCCCTCCTTGAGGTTCGCAGAGGCGATTTCATTCGCCTGAAACTTCAGCATGTCGATCTGCTGGCTGCCCGCCCGCTCGGAATTTTCCAAATCATCAAGCTCGGTCACAGCCGCCCGCCATTCCTTCCAGGCCGCCTCATACTTCGTGAGCGCTTCTTCGATACCGACAAACTTGTCCAGCATCTCAAGCTGCCGCTCCCGCGAGTTCAGCGACTGATGATCATGCGGCCCGTGCAGATCGACCAAAAACTCGCCGAGGCCTTTGAGCACCTGGATGGTGACCGGCGAGCAGTTCACGAACTGCTTGTTCGCCCCGCTGGCGCTGATCGTGCGCTTCACGATCAGCTCGCCCTCCTGGCACGGCTCCAGCCCAGCCTCCTCCAGCACGGCATCAATGGCCCGTGTGTCCTTCAGATGAAAACTGGCCTCCACCGTGCAGGCATCCTGCCCCGTACGGATCAGGCCACGGTCCGCCCGCTCACCCAAGATAAGCTTCAAAGCACCCACGATGATGGATTTGCCCGCCCCGGTCTCGCCCGTCACGCCCACCAGCCCCGCCGCGAGTTCCCAGGTAACGTCTTCGACGAGAGCGAGGTTGCGGATTTTGAGAATGGAAAGCATGCGGCGGCGGTTTGGAGGTCCGCGAAGATGGGAAGTCCCGGACGCATTTCAACCACCACGCGGTGATCTTCCGCTCCAGGCCTTGAAAGCCCGCGAAAAATGCGCGGCGGACTTGTAGCCGAGCTCGGCGGCCACGTTCTTCACCAGCGCATCCGGCTGGCGCAGCTTGATGGCTGCTTGCGAGAGCTTCAGGCGGGTCAAACAGGCCAGCGGCGTCTCGGTGTCGTAGCGTTGAAACAGACGTGTGAAGTAGGCGGCGGAGACATGACAGGCCTTCGCCGCTTGCTCGATGCTGCTAAGCACGGGATAATTGCGCAGGAGGTGGCCGCGGCAGCGCTGATACGTCGCATAAGCAGGGTCCATCTTCGTCGTCGCAGGCTGGCGACTGTCCGCGCAGAGCACCAGCGCATGCTCCAGCGCTGCGCAGGCCGTTCGCAGGCCGAAGCGACCGCCACGGAGCGCATGATCGATCACTTCTTCGAGCAGGCTCACCACCCGCGAGGCATCCGCCACACGCAGCACACTGCCCGCGCCGAGGTCAAGATCGCTCATCAAAGCGGCAGCCCGCGAGCCGGTGAAGTTGAAGAAGTATTTCACCATCGGCTCCTCCGCCGAGCTGGAGATCACATGCGGCACGCTCGAATCGTAAAAGAACGCGTGCCCGGCCTCCACCTCATGCTTCCGATTGGCCAGCGTCACACAGCCTTGGCCGCGCGACACGAATTCAAAGGCCCGAAATGGGAAATCCTGCCGGTCCACGATGAAATCCGGCGCACACCATTCACAGCCGCCGCCCACGAGGCAGAGAGCGGTCCCATCGCGCTGCCGCTCCTGCCACTCGGGCAGAAAGAAGCGCCGCGTGCGCATCACTTGCGTGGAAAAATAGTCGGCCTGGTCCGTGACGGGCATGCGTGGAGCATGTCAGCCTCATCAAGAATCGTCAAGCCGCTGCCAAACATGGTCAGCCAAAGCCTTTATATCTTTGATCCTTCCCCTTTTATCCTTTCAGGCCATGTCCCAACCACTCTGCGGCATCATCCCGCCCCTCGTCTCTCCTTTGCGTGATCGCGACACCCTCGACGTCGCCGGTTTGGAGCGACTCATCGAGCATCTCATCAGCGGAGGCGTTAGTGGACTCTTCATCCTCGGCACCACCGGCGAAGGCCCGAGCCTCAGCTACCGCCTGCGTCGTGAATTGATCGAAAAGACCTGCCAGCTCACGAATGGCCGCGTTCCCGTGCTCGTCGGCATCACCGATACCGCCTTCACGGAAAGCGTGAACCTCGCCAAATACTCCGCCGATGCCGGAGCCACGCACGTGGTGCTCGCGCCGCCGTATTACTTCCCCGCCGCGCCGCCGGAGATGCTGGAGTATGTGCAGGACCTCGTCGCTGAGATGCCGCTGCCGCTGTTTCTCTACAACATGCCCGGTTTGACGAAGGTGAGCTTCGAACTCGATCTCGTACGCCGTGCTTTGGACATGCCGGGCGTCTGCGGCGTCAAAGACAGCTCGTGTGACATGATCTACTTCCACCGCCTCATCGAGATCGCGAAGCAACGCGCCGACTGGAGCGTGCTCGTCGGCCCCGAGGAACTCACCGCCGAGGCCGTGCTACTCGGCGGTCATGGCGGCATCAATGGTGGGGCCAATTTACATCCCAAACTCTACGTCGAGATGTATCAAGCCGCCGCCGCACAGGACCTCCAGCGCACGCGTGAGCTTCACGCGCAGGTCATGAAGCTCGCCGGAGCCATCTACACCGTCGGCAAACACAAAAGCGCCATCATCAAAGGCATCAAATGCGGCCTCAGCCTCCTCGGCATCTGCGATGACCACATGGCCGAACCCTTCCACCGCTTCCGCGAACCGGAGCGCAAAATCATTCGTGAAAGACTCCAAAGCCTCAGTTTGATCTCCTGATACCACCTGCCATGAAGCCCACTCTTTTCCTCACGCTTGCCTTATTCGCCATCGTTCCTGCCTCGCATGGCCTGCAACCACCGCTCGCAGGCGGATTCAGTCAGGCGGTCATCACGGACGCTGAAGTGCTGAAGGCAGCGCAATTCGCCGTCAAAGCCCACGATGCCAAACTCACGCTGCAAAGCGTCAACGCCGCCGAGCAGCAAGTCGTCGCGGGCATCAACTACAAGCTCAAGCTGACCACTTCCGATGGTCGCAAGGCCGACGCCGTCGTCTGGCGCAAGCTCGATGGCAGCCACGAACTCACCTCCTGGCAACCGGTTGCCGCCGATCCCGCTATCCTCACCACCGAATACATCTACGACACCGGCCCGTATCCGCAGATCCACGCCACGACCATCGTCGAAACGCCCACAGGACTCGTCACGGCCTGGTTTGGCGGCACGGCAGAACGCAATCCCGATGTGTGCATCTGGGTGTCGCGACAGCTTCCCGATGGCAAATGGACCGAAGGCGTCGAAACAGCCAATGGAGTGCAATCCGGCGGCTCGCGGCATCCCACATGGAATCCCGTGCTGTTTCAGCCCAAGGACGCGCCTCTGATGCTCTTCTACAAAGTCGGCCCATCGCCGAGCACCTGGTGGGGTGAACTCAAAACGAGCGAGGACGGCGGCAAAACATGGTCCGCTGCTCAAAAGCTGCCGAAAGGCATCTTCGGCCCCATCAAGAACAAGCCTGTGCAGCTCGCGAATGGCGGTATCCTCTGCCCCACCAGCAACGAGACCGACACCAAGCCCAGCGCCTGGGCCATCTACTTCGAGCGCACCTCCGACCTCGGCAAGACTTGGACGCGAACGGAACTGTTGCACGATGGTTTGAAGATCGGCGCCATCCAGCCGAGCATCCTCTTCCTCGGTGGCGACAAGCTGCAAGCCGTCGGCCGCACGAAGCAGGGCAAAGTCTTCCAAATCACCTCCGAGGATGCTGGCAAGAGCTGGGGCGAGATTTCACTCACCGACCTGCCAAACCCCAACTCCGGCACCGATGCCGTCACACTTGCCGATGGCCGCCATCTGCTGATCTACAACCACACCGCCAAGGGCCGCAGCCCGCTGAACCTCGCCGTGAGCAAGGACGGCAAGACCTGGGAAGCCGCGCTGGTCTTTGAAGACGAACCAAAGAAGGAGTTCAGCTATCCCGCCATCATCCAGACCAAAGACGGCCTCGTACACATCACCTACACCTGGAAACGGGCGAAGGTGAAGCACGTCGTCCTCGATCCCGCGAAGCTCACGACGAAGCCCATGACGAACGGCCAATGGCCTCAGTGAGACTGCATGGATATTTTTTGAACGAAGACCTTCACCTGCTCGCACCACCATGATCAAGCCAATCCACATGTTGATGCCGCTTCTCCTCTGCTGTGCCTGGGTCCAAGGCCAAGAAGTAGAGAGTATTCACGAATTGAAGGGTGTATGGCAGGCTGATTTCAACGCTGATTCCAGCAGGGTCATCACCAAACTAAGAGGAGGCAAACTTGGACTTTGGGATGCCTCCACGGGCAAGAAGATCGCGTGCGACTTGGGCAAGGCTGAATCGGTCGATGAATACGTCCTCGATAAGCGGGCGGAGCTGGCTCTCGTGCAGTCGAAAGCCGACACATTCCGCGCCTATGAACTTCGATCAGGCAAAGCTGCCTCTCCCGCCTTGGTAGCATCAGGAACCGATCTCGAAGGTGCATTTTCGGCGGAAGGTTCCGAGGTTTTGATTCGCAGCATCGAGGGCGACGTGAAGGTTTTCGATATCACCTCCGGTAAGCAAGTGGCGTTGCTAAGCCTGCCCCCGGAGGAGGAAGGCTACGAACTCGATTCCATGCCCGGGTTCTGCCCGCAGCGCCATTTGGCGTTTCTCATGGACATCAAGGGAAGGCTGCATCGCTACGACACCCGGACATGGAAAGAAATCATGCCGCATATTGATCACAAGTTGTCGGATTCATCTTATGCGATCGGTTTCACGATCAGCGAGGATGGTCATCATGTGGCCACTTTTGACGCGCCTGGGGAAAATGGACCTAATGGCTCGCTACAGATTTGGGACTTGGAAACGGCGAAAGCGGTCGGAGCACCGTTGGTCGGCACCAACGGGGTCTCCGCAACTCTCCTGGGTGACTCCCGCTGCCTGATCAGGTATGCACGAGGCTCCGTCAGCATGGTAAGCCTCCCTTCATTTGCCGCTGAATTCGAGTTCCGACGGCACGATGATGTGGAAGCCAGCTTCGCTCATGTCCTTACTACTGATCGGCGAAAGTATATCCTGAGCTGGGGCTTTGACCGCTTCATGGAGCTTTCGCATTTCGACAATGGAACCCATGCCGGTAATGCCATGCTGCCCTGCCAGATTGGCTCTGTCCTCTCACCCAACAGCCCGGATCATGTTTGGATTACTTTGGACAATACCGTGCATTTCAAAAAGCAACACTACGACTGCTACATCGTGAAGTACTCGGTTCCCGGGTTAGCGCCAGATGCCGTTCTACGAGTGCAAGACTATATTCACCTCGCTGTACTCTCACCAGGCTTCAAACGTCTCATGGTTGTTCAAGGCACATCAGATCGAGAGCGAATACGGCTCTTTGATGCTCAGAGTCTAGAAGAAGTTGTCTTTGCCCCGCATCGCTGACGCTTTTGTTTTGGGTATTACGGCGTGTGGATTTTCCGATGTTAGCCTTCTCTCTGAATGCCGATACCGTTTTGCAAGACCTCCGTGCCTTTGTGGCGGCCGAGTTTGAGGCACAGCGAGCCAAGCCGGGTGGCGAGTGGTGATCTATTCGGATCGGCTGGAATCCCAGCGTCAACTTGACAATGCCTACCCGACTGCCGAACGAAGAGGGTGAAGACACAAGCAGATCAAGAACATGACATGCCACTCGGACTGGACCAGCCCAAACGGCTGCAAGACCAGACTGTGGCACTGCTGATCATAGTGCCTGATCGGAAGCAACTCAGCCAGGCACAGACGCAGTTCAACAAGCTGATGAAAAAGCTCGAAAAGGCGCGCAAGATGCATCAGCAGGAGCAGCGTCGGCTGGACCAACTGCTGGGCATCTGCACCCTCCGATTGCTGCCACTGGTTGAAGCGCTGCACCGGCTGAATTTCCAGATGATCCATCTGGGATTTGCCGCCATGACGGAGATCAAACTCACGCCACGGCGGCGTCAGTTGTTTGAAGATGTGCTGAGACATAAAGCCCTGGATCTCTCCATGGATTCCTGTGGTCTGGCTGAGGAGGAATTGACACTCCTCCATGAGCTGCTGGAGAAACTGGGCGGCGCAAAATCTGAAACCGTCAAAAAGGAGGAGGCGTCCGCTGCCTTTGATGAATTGCGTGGGATGATGGAACACGCGGCGCGGGAGCTGGGAGTGCCTTTGGATTTGAGTGATCTCGATCTCCATGGCGATCCCGCCGAGTTTGAGCGCATCCTAAAGCAGCGGCTGGAAGCTGCGACCGCTGGCGGGGGCAGGCAGTTTGGTGAGTCCGCTAGGCAGGCACGCAAGCCGACGAAGGCCCAGTTGAAAAAGGAACTCCAACAGCAGGAAGCCGAAGAGGCCAAGCGACGTGATTTGAAGTCCCTCTACAAACAGCTCGCCAAGGTGCTGCATCCCGATCTCGAAACAGACCCGGAGCGCAAGCTGCATAAGGAAGAGTGGATGAAGCGGCTCACCACCGCGCATGCTGCATCCGACCTGCGGGAACTGCTCGCCATCGAGATGGAGTGGCTCGGTGAGGAGGCGTCCAACCTTACCGCTGCCACCGATGAGAAGCTCAAGGTGTACTGCGGCGTTCTCAAGGAACAGAGCGACGAAATGAAAGGCCGCACGATGTCGCTCATCCACGAACCGCAGTACATGGCGATGAGCAGGTTCGTCCATCCCTACTTCGGCTTCATCAGCCCGCCTGAAATCATCGAAAACGATCTGCGCGATGAAATCGACCGGCATGAGCACATGATCGCAGTGCTGCGTTCCGGTGGCGAGCATCGCCGCCAAATGATTCATCGCTGGGCGGATGATCATGCCCGTGCGCTGAAGGAAAACGATACGCCGTTTTGATGCATCGAAGAATCGGCTTCATCGCAAGCGCCTTGCCGCGGCACGTTTATTGATCCAGCCTGTTTTTTTCATGCCCAATCCCAAATCCGCCAAGCCGAAGTCCAAAAAACGCGCCAAGAAAAAGCCATCCATCATTCCGCTGCCATCAGCAGGAGACTGGCGCAGCACGGATGAGATCGAAGTCCTGCGGCGCATCCAGCGGGCGCGGGAGGAGAAGCACGCCATCAGCAATCTTCAGCCCGAGCACCCGGTCTTCTCCACCTTTGGCGTGAAGTCACCCAGCGGCATGAATTATCAGGTGGAGCTGCGTGATGTGGCGACGCGCTCTTTCTCCTGCAACTGCCCGGACTTCCGCACCGCCGGACTCGGCACCTGCAAACACATTGAGGCCACGCTCATCTGGCTCAAACGCCGCCATAAGGCGGACTACAAGCTCGCGGAGACTCGCACCTCGCCGCATCTCCATCTCGTGCCAGATGGCGAGCGCCTGCGCATCGACCGGGACTTCAAACGACTGCCAACCTCGCTGCGTCCGTTGTTTGATGACGATGGCTACCTCATTGCTGACGCGGAGGAGACACTGCCAAGAATTCACCGCACCACCAAAGTCCGCGTTTCGCAGGATGTGGAGCCTTTCCTCGAAGCCCGCCGCCGCGCCAAGGAGCGCCGCAGCCTGCGCCGTGACTACGAAACAGGCGTCGTCGATGGCCGCCATCCTGAGCATGTCACCCTGCATCCGCTCTACCCTTATCAGCGTGAAGGCATGCTTCACCTCGCCTTTGGCGAGCGTGCCCTGCTGGCCGATGAAATGGGCCTCGGCAAAACGATTCAAGCCGTGGCCGCCTGCGCCTTGCTGCATCATTTCGGCAAAGCTCAGCGTGTGCTCGTCGTCACACCCGCCTCGTTGAAGACGGAGTGGGAAGAGCAAATCAAGCGCTTCACCACGCTCGGTCTTCAGCTCGTTTTCGGGCCGCGCACGGCTCGACTCAAAGCCTACACCGCCGCAGAGCCACCGTTCTTTACCATCGTGAACTACGAGCAGGTCGTCACCGACTCGCTCGACATTAATGAGCATTTCAAACCTGACATCGTCGTGCTCGACGAAGCTCAGCGCATCAAAAACTGGGCCACCAAGACCGCCCAGGCCGTGAAACGCCTGCAAAGCCGCTTCGCCTTCGTGCTCACCGGCACACCCATCGAGAACCGCATCGACGAACTCTACTCCATCGTCGATTTCCTCGATCCCAGACTGCTCGGGCCGCTCTTCCGCTTCAATCGCGAGTTCTACCAGCTCGATGCCAATGGCCGCCCGCAGGATTATCAAAACCTCGCCGCCCTGCGCGAGCGTGTGCGCCCCGTGCTGCTCCGGCGACGCAAGCACGATGTCGAGACCGAGTTGCCCATCCGCACCGACCGCCAGCACTTCATCAAGCTCACCCAGGCCATGCGGAACGAGTATGATGAGGTCAAGCAGCAGGTGTCCCAGCTCGTGCAGAAGTCCATGCGTCGGGCGCTCACCAAAAAGGAGTCCGATATGCTCATGATCCTACTCGGCATGCTGCGCATGATTTGCGACTCCCCCAGCATCATCAAAGGTCACGACTGCCAGGACTGTCCGAAGCTCGACGAACTCGCCGGCGTGCTCGACGAAGCCCTCGCCGATCCCGATGTAAAAGTCATCATCTTTTCCGAATGGGAAGGCATGTTGAAAAAAGTGCGCGACTGGGCGCAGCGCCACGGCATCGGCTTCGCGTGGCACACCGGCTCCGTGCCGCAGCAGAAGCGTCGCGGCGAGATCATGGCCTTCCGCAATAATCCCGCCTGCCGTCTCTTCCTCAGCACCGACTCCGGCGGCGTGGGCCTCAACCTGCAAAACGCCAGCGTCGTCATCAACTGCGACCTCCCGTGGAATCCCGCACGGCTGGAGCAGCGCATCGCCCGCGCTTGGCGCAAGCATCAAAAACGTCCAGTCACCGTCATCAACCTCATCGCCGAGAACACCATCGAGTCCGCCATGCTCGAAACCCTCGCCACCAAGATGACCCTCGCCGAAGGCGTGCTCGACGGCTCGGCGGAATCGCTCTCCAAAGCCAAACTCAAGCGCGGCAACGACGCCAATCTCTCACGCCTCAAGCAGTTCATCAGCGAGGCACCGGCTCCGTCCACCACTCCATCGCCAAAGACACCGCCCAGCGATCCCGCGCTCGCTTTTGCCGACCGCGCCGCCAGCGTGCTAGGCCAAAGCCTCATCCATTGCCAGGAAGCCATCCTCCACGGCGAAAGCAGCCCCGTCGTCCTCACCGTGCTGCGCGAAGCCTCACGCTCCGCCGCCGTCAGCGCCCTCTTCCACGAGACCGAGTGGCGTGGAAACACACCCAAGCTCCACATCCTCGACGAATCCACCTGGCA
>JBEIGR010000069.1:0-14362 GCA_040381795.1 Verrucomicrobiaceae bacterium
GCAGACCCAGCTTCTCATCTCTTCATTGGGTCCATCTTCGGGCTTCAGAGTCGGGATCTCGCCATTGGCATCGGAGCCGTCGATCAACTTGCCCTGGAGAGTCGGGATCTCACCGTCTGCGAGCCCTAGACCGACCGTGAGACCCTCAGTGCCACCGCTGACGTAAAACGCGCCCACAAAGGACTGCGCGGGCTGCGGAACGGCTCGGAGGAAAAAGCCCGTGCCGTATTCATCCTTCAGCAATTCGGGACCGACGAGATTACTCAGCGCATTGAGCAGGCTCTCGATGTAACCGATGAGCGCGTTCCACTTCCGAGCGGTCACCACCTCACCGGGGCGAGCCTGCAGCCTGCGGACTTCTGGAGAGGCATCACTCATTTACTTCACGAGGAGGGAGTAAATCTCGGAGGTGAAACCACCGGGCGGGCTCAGGCGATACCGCTGGAAGATCTGCACCACATTGCCGCGGCTGATCCAGCGCGGTGCCATAATCATCCAGTTGCGTCCCTTGGGCGTGGAGGGCCTGCCGTTGCTGGGGATGCTGGATGGGAGGTCGGGGATGATCTGGTTGAGCTTCTCCATGACGTCAGCAGGAAGGCGACTGCGGACGTAGGTGTGCAGCACCTCGCACCCGGCCACGGCATACGTGCTGCGGCCATACATGGGGTTGGTGTTGGGCGCGGCTTTACCGGTGCGGAAAGTCTGAGTCTGGCTGGCCTTCACCGTGGGCTGCCATTTTACCTTTCCCTCAGGGGTGATGCTGCCCCCGAAGCGCTTCAGCAGATCCTGCAGATGGGGATGCGTCTCGATCGGTTCTTGCACAAAGATGACCTCGCCTTCTGCGGTCTCGTTCACTTCCGGGTCAGGCGGGGCACCGCCATCCACGCTCTGGCCTTCGTAGTGCAGGGTGACGAGGTGCTGCCATTTAGCGCGACCCGGACTGATGGTCCGATTCACCAGGGGTAGCCCCGCGTGCACGGTGACACCACAAGAGCGAGCCTCTTCCAGCGTGTCCGCGTGCCAGACGATCTGTCCCGACTCGACGCCAAAGCGATCAATGCTGGCCGCGTAGGATTTGTGAATGAAAGTGCTCATGGTGTGAAGACGGCCGTGGTTTGGATGTTGAGGTCACTGAGCTTCTCTTTGAGGCCCTTGATCTCCTCTTTGAGATCCTTCATGGCGTCGGTGTTTTGATTGGTGCTCTCACTCACGAGCGCGGAGCTGCCGCCGAACATCCAATCGAACTGCGAGGAGAGCGCACCGGCCGCCCGGAAGGTCTGCGTGGGCGCGGGGTTCTCCAGCTTAGCGAGGTTCTTTTCCTTGCCTGCCAGTTCCTTCTGCAAGCCTGCGATGCGCTCCTGCCGTGCTTTCTCTGCGTTCTCCGCTTCCTTGGCCATGGCCGTCTGGCTGGTGACGATCTGGGCCTCGATGCGCTCGCGCTCGGTGGCGAGCTGGAGCTTCTTCTCGTCATTGCTCTCAGCCTTGATCTGGCGTTCGAGATCGAGGCGCTGACGGTTGAGATCCACCAGCTTTTCCGCTGCCGTCATGCTAGCTACTTCCACGGCGTGCTCGGCATCGGCGTATTGCTTGGAGAGTTGGATGCGGCGCTCCCGAGCGGCTTCCCATTTCTTATCGGACGCGTCACTGTTTTCCGTGCCTTCGGCTTCACTGATCGAGCGTGCATCGGCGATGAGTCGCTCCTTCGTGGCGTCATTGAAGTCGGAATTCTGGATCTTCTGGATCTCCGAGATCAACCTGAACTGCCGCTCCAAGGCATCAGCCTCTTTATTTTTTCCGGCTGCTCTTAGCTCCGCCAGTTTCACCTCACGCTCGGAGGCGATGAGCGCGGCTTCGTTGAGTGATTTCTCGTCCTGTGTGGCCCGCAGCTCCGCCTCTTTTAGCTTGGCTCGTTTTTCATTGAAAGTATCACCGCCGGTCATCACGCCGAGCACGCCCTTGCTGAAGTCCCAGAAGGATCCTGCATTCACGGTTGACTGGCCTTTGGTGATTTCCTCCTGCGTCTTCTGGAGCTTTTCCATGGCCGCCGTGATGCTGTCGATGGTGCCGGTCTGAATCACTTCACCGAGAGCGTCATGGAAATCCTTGGCTCCCTTGATCATGTCCTGGAAGGCGTCATCTCCCTTCTTGCCCGCCATCAGCAAAGCACCGCCTACAGCGACCAGACCGCCGATGATCATGCCACCAGGGCCGAAGATGGACGCGAGCTGCGAGCCCTGCTGCGCCATGATGGTGAGAGCGCTGGTGCCCATCTGCGCCTGGACGGCGATGTCTTGCACCTGCATCCCGACATTGCCCATGGCGAGGCGGGATCCACCGCCAGGGCTTTGCATCATGGCCCTGGAGGCTGCGGACTGCTGCATTCTCCAGGGATCTGACACGGCAGGCGTCACGATCTCTTTCCACTTGGCTGCGGCTGCCTTGGCCGCCTCAGCTGCGGATTTCTCCGCCGCCTCCTTCATGCCTCGGAACTCGGTGAGCGTGGACTTCTTCATCCCCGCTTCCATTTTCTCACCCAGTTTTGTATCTTCCGCCGCTTTGCTGAGCTTGCGGAATTCAGCTTTTACCTCTTCCGCTTTGAGCTTGAGTTTTGCCAGCTCAATATCGAGCTCTGTGGTGACGCGTCCTCCGTTCGACATAAGATTTTAGGCTGCCATTTGGAATCCGGCGTCTTGCCAGAATTGAGTTTTCATGAAGGTCTCCCACTGCCGTTGCATCTTGGAAGATTGAGCATCCACCGCGAACTGCACGCGACGCTCGAGATCGACGGCGCGGCCGTAGCTCACATCATTGGCCGCGAAAAAGCGGATGCGGTCACTCGTGAGCTCGATGGTGCCGACACCCGGTGCATGGTGCTTCGAGATGGCAGCCGGGAGTGATATGCCCATTTTGGCACAGATGTCTTTCCATCCGCTGGCTAGCCAGAAGACATTCTCCTGCTTCTTGGCGGCGTAAGCACGGAGCTCATCGGGATCCTGCACGAAGTAGATCTTCCGCCGTGAATTGACGCTGCCGCGCTTATTCCGGAAGCGCCTGTGAACGGCACCGGCGTCGAAGGCATACAGACCAGCCCCGCTGGCATAGGGCAGGAGCATTTCAGAGGCCTGGCTGAATTTTTGATGCTTGTAGAGCGCCCAGAATTCCTTCACCTGGTCGGGACCGGCTTGATCCTTGATCAGCTCCGCCGCCTCACTGGGAGTGCCGTAGAGCTTCGCGATGTCGCTGGCCACTTTTCTCCTACCTGCGGCGCGTGCCTGAGGCACCGTGGTCATGCCATCGCCAATGCCTTGATCGTGCATAGGCGGTGTCACACCCACGACGCCTTTGATGATGCCTTTGAACTGCTCGGCCGCGACCTCGTAGATGGAGCGTGTGGCCGTGGACATCCGGCGAGCGAGTTTCCGCTCGAAGTCCGACCAGTCGAGCTTGACTTCCTGCACCGCCATTTGCTAGGCAGCGGGTGTCAAAGGATCACCCTCGATCATCCACTCCGGGCGGATGTCATCCGGCGTCTCTTCATCCGGCCCCTGAGGGGCGATGGTCCAGCGGCCAGCGGCCAGCTGCGAGGCCCAGAGATGCTGGAGAGCCTCAGGGAGTGGCAGGTGCCAGGCGATGTCT
This sequence comes from Verrucomicrobiaceae bacterium, assembly GCA_040381795.1. Classification (GTDB taxonomy): domain Bacteria; phylum Verrucomicrobiota; class Verrucomicrobiia; order Verrucomicrobiales; family Verrucomicrobiaceae; genus Prosthecobacter. The sequence continues at coordinate 3,637 of JBEIGR010000069.1, forward strand.
TCCCGTGGCCACCCGGTCTCCTCGGCGATGCGCCGGATGCGGATGGCGAACAGGGAGGGATAGGCCAGATCTGCGGGCGCTTTTTCATTGGCCTCCTTTTCCTCCTGCTTCAGGCGGATGCGGTAGGAGCTGGCCTGGATCATGGCGTGATACTCATCCCTCATGCAGCGGAAGAGCGCGATGGTCTCGTCCGACACGCTGATCTCGGACATCAAATCACGCCAGTTCATGCGAGTGACCATCCACTTCACATCGGCGATGGGCTGACTGTGCAGGTAATCGTAGCAGGCGATCTGGAGCCGCTCTTCATCGAGACTCAGCGTGTGATCTGGCAGATGCACCGTGAGCCCGAGGAGCTGGAGAGCGGCGTCACTCATGAGCGAGCGCGGACGACGTGAGGCATCACCGAGAAGGGCGTGCGGATCTGAGAAAAAAGCGAGGGTGGCGAGGCTCATGATCTTCAGCCTTCGAAGCGCATGAGCAGCTCAGCGCGGATCTTGCCTTTGTCACTCTCGGGATCCACCGGCCGCAGCGGGATGATGAGATTCCGCCGGTGATCATACCCGGCTTTCACGACGGGCTCTGCGGCTTTCAGTTTGGCCTGCATGATGGCGATCGATTTATCCCACGTGGGCAGGCTCTGAAAGTGAGCGCGGGCGGTGGCGTCGGTGCGGAAGAGGTGCACAAACTCCTCGATGCGCAGAGGCACGCCGAAGACGCTCACGTGCCCCGCTTTGAAGCGGAAGGCCATGATGCGCATCACCTGCGTGCGTTTGGCCGTTTTGAAATTGCGCGGATGGGTGGGCCCCACGTAGCAGTGCTCGAAGTTTCCGATCTTGCCGCCGTCTGTGGCTCCGAGCTGGAAGCCAGCCAGGAGCGCCGCTGTGACGATAGGGAGGCACTGCATGGGCGCGTGCAGGTCCGGCGATTCCTCGAAGTCGAGGAAGGCGCTGCCTCTCATGAGTGAGTCCATGGCCTACGTGGCAGACGGGCAGTGACCACCGCTGGTAGACCACTGATTGCAAGTCTTCGCGTTTTCCACCTCGCCCGTGTCGCTGACGATGACCTTGCCACCCGTGAGACGTGCGACACCGGCACCGCCTGTGCCGAGAGACACGGGGAGATCTCCGTATCCATTCATGGAGAAGGTGGACTCTTTCCCGCACGTGGCACGGAAGCCTGTGGCCGCTTTGCCATCGAGATCCGCGATCATCACATCCTGCACACTGGTCGTGATGCTGAGCGACTCGGTGAGCGAGTAGTCCACACTCACGATCTCGATGGTGCTGAGATCCGGCGTGGCAGAGGGAGCGGCCTCAGAGGAATTGGCATCCGTGAAGTCTTCATGCCCCACGTGGTCAACGCTCATGGTGGCAGGCGTCTGCTTATTGCTTTCACCCTGCGTGGTGGTGAGTGCTTTCTTGGTGGCAGGCGTGAGCGCATCGCCAGCAGTAATCGCGGAGAGCGGTGCGGTGCCGTGGCCTTCCAGCTTCACGGTGACCGTCTTCATGCGACCGGCCGTGTATTTGAGCCACTCGCCATCTTCGCCTTCAGTTTTGAAGGTTTCGATCTTCGTGCTACGCGTTGCTTTGTTCACCGAAGAGCCCGTGGGCTTGGTGACTCCGAATGTGGTATCGACTCCTAGATGTGCGGCCATGCACAGCGTCGCGTGTCAATCTTCCGTCAAAAGCAGCGTGCACTCATTCACCGTCTGCCAGTCTTCAGCGGTGTGCAGCTCTCGCGGTCCTTCGAGCCAGGTGCTGCGACCGTGGAGGTGAGACAGCTCCACCTGAACAGCGGCATCGAGCGCGGCTTTGGCTGCGGTAACGGCGGCGGCATCGTGATCGTCATCCACGACGGGCTTGAGCGCCCAGCGCACGGCTTTCACCAGGGCGCTGTGCTGAGCGACGGTGGCGGCCTTAATCACGGGTGTGGTGATGACCACGGTGAGCGCGGCATTGTAAAGCTCCGACTGCGTCGGCAGGCGTGGGCATTCCCGGACGGCGATCATCGCGGTGCGTCTCTCCTTTGGCAGCACGTCGCGTGACGTGGCTGCATGGATGGAGATGCCCGTGATCGCAGCCAGCTGCGTGGTGAGGTAGCTCTTGAGGGCGTATTCGATCTCGGCGTTCATAGCTTGGCTGGGTTAAGGCTGGGCAGCACAAACTCCACACCCCGGAAGAGGCGAGCGAGGGCGTCTTGCTTTTCGCGAAAGACGGTGAAGGTCTCGGCACGTCCGGCATCCACGATGGCATAGAGGACATCCATGTCCGAGGGATCTTCTGGCAGCGAGATCTGGACGGCAGGGAGCCATTTGTCTGAGAGCCAGAGCATCTCCTTGCGGTTATCGGGATTTGGCTTGATGCACTCGAAGTGCAAGGCGGCGAGGATGTCTTGAGGTTTCATCAGGCGTCAGATCCGGGGGCTCGACGGGCTTCGTATTTCCACGCGATGTGATCCGTGGTGACTTGCATCACGGTCTCGATGATGAAGGCCGTGCCGCCGGTGATGTCACAGCGGATGAGGGTGCCTTCCTCGAAGGCGGTGGGCTGCACGGCTTTGCGAACGGAGAACACGAGGCGCTCCTTCAGCAGCAGCCCTCCTTCCACGAGATCACGACGCTCGGGATCATGCCGCCACAGAGCCGCGTCATGAGGCACACTGAAATCAGCCCCGCTCGTGATCCTCACCGGCCGCTCGCTGCGCATCCCCTCACCGACCGCCTGCACGGCCTGATGGTGCCGCTGATGGGCTTTGAAAGTGACGGAAGCTGGAGGAACGGAGGGCACGAGAGGCGTGGAGTGTCAAACCGAAAGCAAAAGACCGCCGCCCCCAACCAAAAGGGCGACGGTCTGATGAGCGGGTGATGAGCCCGTGTTATGTCCCAGCGAGGGAAAGCTTAACCTACAATCACCGCGATGTGCTCGGGCTTCATGACGGCCACACCCCAAGCCAGGGAGACGTGGTAGGTCATCATGCGGAAGCCAGGATACATGGCCAACTCAAAGGCCAGGCCGGTGCGGGGATCGGTGATGATCTCACGGTCCATGGCGATGTCACCTTGCTTGGGCAGCGCCGGAAGGCGGGTGCCGAGCAAGATTGCATTGCGGGTGAATGCAAGGTTGCGCGTGCTGGCCGCAAAGACGGTGATGGCACGGGTGGCAGCCGACTGCGCCTTCCTCAAGCCAGGGGCGGCGAGCGTGATGCTGTCACCCGAGGCAGGATTGGCACCGGCAAAGGAGACGGAGGCCACGACGTATTTGTTAGTGTCGTTGGCGAAGGTGATGATGTCACCGGCGGCCACGACTCCGGTGCCTGCGGTGGCGAGAGGGATGACCGTCTGACCGACCGTGAAGGCCGCATTCGTGCTAGTGGCGGAGGCCATGGCACCGGAAGACGGTGTCTGGATCTGCGCGGACTCGCGGATGTCGAAGCCGAACAGATTACCCAGCACACCCTGACGCAGCAGGGTGCTGTCTCCGCTTTCGTTCACCTTTTGCAGGCTGGACGTGCTGCGAAGGGCCACACCGGCGGTGGTATCAATGACGCTGTGGCGATCGGAATTGGGAGCGCCGTTGTCGTCGAGGATCTTCTTGGCCTGTGCCCAATCTGCAACCAGGGGAGCGGTGCCTGCGGTGGCACCAAAAGCGCGGGATGCGCCAAGGTAAGCGGAGGTCGCGAGATCCACTTCGATCTCGTTGGTCAGCGTGCGCAGGGCTTGGGCGATCTGGTCTTGCTCGATCGTGAGATAGCCGGGACCGCTATCGACACTGTATTGCTCCTCACCGGTCCACGAGAAGGGAGCAAAGCGGCTCTTCTGGATGGTGAAGGTGCGATTGCCGATGGTTTGATCCGCTGCGGCGGGAAGCGACATGGCGGGGGTGATGTTACCAGCGGCTGAGTTAGCCGGAGCCACATGGGAGCGCATCGTCGCATTGAGGGCGCAACGATCTGCACGGGGATCCCTCTGCACGGTGGGAATCAATCCCGTCAACTCACGACTGACGACATCCATGGCCGCGTAAAAGTCAGGGATGAGACTAGTGAGGGTGTTGGCACAGAAAGCACCGGCCGGAGCGTAACCTGTGGCATTGAGACCAAAGGTGACCGCACCTGCGGCGAGGGCGAACCAGGCACCGAGCTCAGTTTTCCCCTGGAGAAAAAGAGAGCAGACGGCGGCGACGATGGCGAGAGTGAGAACGGCTTTGAAGAGTTTCATAGTGTTTGAAAAAGAAGGGGATTTGAAGAATGAGGAGGCGGGGGTTAGTCGGTGATCTTGCCGCCGGAATTCAAGAACTCGGAGCGAGCCCGAGCACCGAGCTGGGCGAAGTCAGCGCGGTTGATGATTTTGGGAGCAGGGGTGGATGTGACCCCTGCGACCGGAGGTGCACCGGCGAGATTTCCCACGGTGATGCCTGCGGTGCCGAGCCCAGTCAGGCGGGTGACTTCCGCCTGCAAAGGCGCAACGGCTGCATTCACCGCTGTGGTGATGGCATTCTGAATCTCAGGTGTGACAACCAATGCCGCAGGGGCAGGTGGCGCGACATTGACGGGAGCTGCAACGGGAGCGACAGGCGCAACGGGAGCAGATGGCGGTGTGGCTGCTCCAGGAGTGACGCCAGCGGGGGCGGCGGGATCAGCGGCGGCATTCATGAGGGGGGTGCGGATTTTCATAGGGGATGTGTTGCGCGTGGCAGTTGCGAGGGAACGCATGTCAAATAACGCGAGAATTTCAGCGGGGGCGTTTTGCAGCGATCCGCAGTTGGTGGGTTGGAGTGAGCCATTCCGGGAGGCGAGATTTGCCAGGGGCTCGATCAGGGTGTCGATGAGCCCGAGGTCGAGCGCCTCCTGGGCGGAGAGGTAGCGATCCTCCTGCATCAAGGAGCGGATCTCATCCACCGGCTTGCCGGTGCGGGCCGCGTAGAGCTCGGCAATGCTTTGGGAAACATTGTCGAGATTTTCAGCAGCGGCTCGAAGATCTGCCGCTGTGCCGTAAGCGATGTTGGATGCCTCATGAATGAGCAGCGATGCATTGCTCGGGCTGCGGATTTCCTGACAGGCCATGGCGGGATACGTGGCGGCCGAGGCGCAGAGGCCATCAATGATGCAGACTTTGTTGGCGGGATGGCGGATGAGGAGATTATGGATGGCCACGCCGGTGGCCCAGTCGCCACCCTGCGAGAAGATGGAGATCTGGAGATTCTCAACATCACCCAGCGCTTCGAGTGACTGCTCAAATTCAGCCAGCGTGCCAGCGGCGTCGGTGTTCTCGACCATCTCACCGGTCCACCAGTCGCGAGAATTCCGAGGCGCACCGATGATGCCGCGCAGCTTGATCTCGGCGTAGCCAGGCTCGGCTAGATTCTGGATCTCGAACCACCGACCGGCAGGAGCTGCGGTGGGCGGAGTGGGCTTGCGGTTTTGCGGACGGGCTTTCGGCATGTGAGCGGTCACATGTCAATCCGTGGAGTGCTGCCATTGGCGTCTTTTCTTGCGCATGCGCAAGAAGCGACCCCTTACGATGCCTGCTCCAACAGGTTTTGCCGGGCCTCTTCTTCGTCAGGATCTTGAGGATCTGCCGGGTTGCCCAGATTGGTGCCAGGCGCAGAGCGGATGAAGTCTCCGTGGTATTGGATGCCTTCTTCTTCACACCACTTCTTCCGCTGGGCGATCTCCTTGATCCTCTTCCGTGCCTGGGTGTCTGCGTTCTGACCCTGCAGTGAGTAGTATTCCTCCTCGGTGCCTTTCCCGTCCGCGAGGCGATCGAGCCACGTGCGGTGATAGTAGCGCTCATCGATGGTGATGTCACGAGGGCCATGGAAGGTGCAGGTGCGATAGTCCACCCCATTTTTAGGCAGGCGGCCGCCGTTGATTTTTCCCGTCAACAGGCCGTATTGCAGCACCCAGTCACGCGTCGGCTTGATGAAGCGGCGAATCATGATGACGAGGATGCGATTGAAATACCAACTCGCCTGGGAGAGCGTCATGCGAATGTCCGGCCCCTTCCCTGCCCCGATGGCGGCCCAGATGAACTGAGGCGGGATGCCGTAGCTCAACGAGAGCTGCGTGACGAGGTAGTCCATGTGCCCGGTGAATACCGTGGAAGGTCGGTTGCTGTTGTAGCCTTCGAGCTTGGTGCCTGCTTCAAACACAGGCACCTTGCCGCCGCCCATGAGCTCGACATAACGGTGGAGCACGGCTTTCTGCTCCGTGGTGCCGTCTGGTTTTTCCGTGGTGCCCACGCCGTAACTGTCCATGATGAAGGACTCCAGGGCCTCGGGGGTTTCCCCGGTGGGCGTGGTGATGATGGCGGCGAAGAGTGCATTCACATGCGCAGCTGCTTCTTCGAGGGCTCCGAGATTCAACATGGAGGCACCACTGCGCTGAGCGCGGTGGCACCAGGGGATCCCGCGTGACTGCTGGATCCGTTTCCGGTCTGAGATGAGCATGAAGTCACGGCTGGCGTAGTCCCAGTAACTTTCCGCGCCGCCGAGGGTGCGGGGATCTCCCTTCAGCACACGGTAGCTGATGGCCTTACCCACGGCGTTCCGCAGCACGCCGTCAGACCAATTGCTGGCATTGGCAGCGGGGATGAAAAGTCTGCCGGTGTCGATTTGATCGGATGTGAATAGCTGGATCTGCGGGCTGCGTGCGACCATTCCGGCGGTATCACGAGTGAGGATCTTCGCGGCACCGGCATCTCCATCCACAATCATGCCACGAGCGGCGACGCAGGTGAGCTCATGCATGCCCTGCTCTTCCGCGATGTCGAAGGTGGAGTCCTCCATGATGGCCTTCGTGAAGGCATCGGCACTCGCGTCGTAGTCGGGATCTCCGGTGGCTGCGTAGTGGGCGACGCCGTTTCCGATGGCGTAGCTGACGGAATTGTCATTCAGGGCCCCGACGATGCCGAGGTTATTGTCCAGCCAGCGCGAGGTCGTGAGTGCCTGCACGCGCTCATAGGGCCTGGGCTGGTGGAGCTGACGAGGGGTGAACGTGCCGTTTGTGGTGATGCCATTGCCGCCGGTGCCGAACGGGGTGGCAGGTGCGTTGTTGCGGGGCTGTCGGTTGAAGAGTGCAGATCCGAGGCGTTGGAGAAGAGATGCCATGGTTAGCCGGTGATGTTTTTGAGATTGAAGCCAAGCAACGCAGCGCGAGAGGTGCCGCCGATGCCTAGCTCAGCCTGGAGCTTTTCGATGGCCCCGACAATGGCGTCGTGCTCAGCTCTGTTTGTGGTGCCACGCTTACTCTGCGTGCTGGAGCCCTCACTGCTGACCATGCTGACCTCCCAATCGAGCGCACCGGCGTCCTGGGCGTAAGGGCGGCGCTGTTCTTTGAGCCAGGCAATCTGGCTTGTCTTGTCGGTGCCGACAGCATCCTCAGCGTTGAGGATCCAGCGTTTGATGTCGGAACGAGTGGTGGCAGCCATGCAAAGGGCGGCGGCGTGTCAAAGTCTCAGGCGGGCTCATCCACTGCTTTTCTAAGCGGCACACAGATGCCGACCAGGGTGCCTTTTTCATTCAACCATTTGACGCGCAGCCCACTGTCTCCGGCTTTCTGGGTGATGGGCGTGAGTGTTTCTTTCTTTTCAGGGGCCACTCGAATGACAACCAGATTCCCTTCCTGGTGCACAGGCATTTCTAAAGATGCCGTCGATTTAACGTCGGTAATGATGTCATTCAGTTTTTGATCGAGCGTGCTCATGGTTTTGTGGTGGCGGCGGCCGTGGCCGCTTCGAGTCTCTCCCTCTGATTCTTTGTGCGGCGGAGTTGATCGAGGATCATGGGCTTGATGCGATACCAGGCGGCGAGGCCGTATTTCAGAAGGTCAGAATGGTCGTTCTTGCCGCCGGTGGGCTTCGGTAGCCAGCCGAAGACCAGCTTTCCTTTTCGGGCGTGCCAGTCCTTTTTCTCGGTGCAGAACTCCTGAAGGAATTCCTGAGACGGATTGGCATAGAACCAGAGGCGTCCAGCGGGTGGCACCTGGTGATTGTGGAGGGCCTCGTCGATCTCTTTCTTTTTGGCGATGCGGTCTTCGTAGAGCTCATCGAGGAAGTAGTCGGAGTCGATGAGGTAGCGATCGACGCGCTTGCCTTTGTGGGTGCGATTGCTTTGCAGCTCGACGCGGTCTTTGATGTTCTCGGTCTGTGCACCGCCGCGACCTTTGACGGTGGACAGACGACGGAAGAGCTTAGGCCGGATGCAGAGGTCGAGCACTTGCTTCGTGGTCGTGCCATCGCCTTCATCAATCCAGCCCGTGTTGCATTTCATGAAGGCACCCGGCTCGTCGGCAATCGGGATGGGTTTGTCGATCTGGAACTCCAGCTCCTCTGCGGAATCGGTCTCGCCCTGGTCAAAGACCCAGCAGGTGTCATCGACATCGTCATTGGCGATTTTTCCGAAGGCGATTTTCTGCCAGCGGTAAAGGGTGCCGTGGCCCTGGACGTCGATCTTCAGGAAGGTCCACGCGGGGCGTGTGGCTAAGGTGCCCTGCTCATAGTCGCCAGCGAAGGCGAGGAGCGGCGCGGTGTCGAGCTTATCAAATTTGATGTTCTCGACCGGGAGTCCGAGGGTGCCGCGGCGGAAGGCACGTCGGTCAGAGGTGTTGGCACACGAGCACCATTTGACGGCGAGCTCACCCAGTCGCAGATCGGGGAACTCGCGAGTGTTCGAGTAAAGGTCGCTCATGTGAGCGCTCATCTTTTTCGGTATGGGCTGATTGATCCGGGAGCCGTCCTTTTGGAGATCGCCTTCGAAGTTTGTCTGCGTCCACCTTCTGCGATGGATGACGAGATCGACCTTCATCTCGTCGGTAATTTTCGCCTGGCACTTCGGGCACTGGAGAAAGGTCTCCTTCTTCATGCGGTCGTAGTCCCAGGACTTCCCATCCTCAGACCGACAGTGATGGAAGCGCACATTCTCCCAGACGATCTCGTGATAGTGCCCGCACTCCGGACAGGGGATGTGACATTTGTGCCGGGTGCCGGAGAGATACTCGCCCCAGATGATGCCGTCTTCCTTCTTCTGGTTTCGCTTTTTGTGATCTTCATCGTCCTCGGAGGTGACCGAGTTTCGCGGCTTGCTGAAGAACATGAGCTTTGCCCAGGAGAAGAGCTTGGCTCGCTCTCTGAGGAGTGCCACGGCGTTGGACTCTTTCCCCTTCAGCTCGATGGGCCACTCATCGACCTCGTCGCCAAAGATGAAAGGGATGGGCCGCGATGCGACGGCGGAGGCCGTGCGAGCACCGGCCATGATGATCTTGAGGCCCTTGAGCATGAGGATGCGGTTCTTGAGCTTCTTGTCCTCCTGCTCGTAGAGATGCCGCTTGAGGCTTTCGCACGATTTGGTGATCATGGGCTTGAGCCGCTCATTGTTCAGCTCGACGACTTTTTTGTCAGACTCAAGCACCCACATGATGTCTCCGAGCTGGTGATCTGCGATGTAGCAGGAGAGATTCTGCGCGGACTGGGAGAGTGCGCCCTGGCTGCCTTTGACGACGAAGAGCTCGCGCCACTGAGGGTCGTCGAACCACTCATAAACCAGACTGGAGATGGGGAAGACATTGAGGTCGATGGGACCAGGCTTCACGAGCGAGACCTCGCGAGGGAGGTTGATCTTCTTCGGCACCCAGGTGAGTGAGGGCTCGCGATCCACGACGGTGAACCAATCGAACAGCAGCCCCATGATCCAGCCTGTGGTCTCTCGCCTGGTCATGAGGGATCGAAGGTGAGAGGCGGTGCGAACCGGCTCTTTTTCATGGACTCGAAGTTCTCGATCTGATGCCGTTTGAGCGCGGCGAAGAACTCGCTGAATGCAACGGCCTGCTGCTCAAGTCCCAGGACTTCAAACAGGCCTCTGGCAAAGCGCTCGGAGACCAGATTTGCCACGATGGCGGGGATGATCTGCCCGAGGTCTTCCTCGACGTCTTCCTTTTTGGCGAGGGTTTTCTCAGCCAGTCCGATGGCTTCTTTTTGAGTCGCTGACTTTCTCAGCATCTCGTAAGCCTCGAAGTATCGCTGCTTCAAAAGGTTGCCGTTCTCGATGTCATTCCGAGCGTAGGCCGAAAGGTAGTCCTCTCGCAGGATGGCCGTGTGCTCTTCCAGCTTCTCGTGTTCAACCATGAATCCGCGTCGCTCGGGAGCTTCACGGGGCGGGGTGTTTCCCACCTGGCTGACGGCGGATTGAATCTGCTTTGAGGGGGCTGGGTGATTCTCGACCGAGGCAAAGCCTACGGCCGCGAGATCCATCAGCCGTTTAGGACAGCGGTGCTTAAACACTCCCCGCGATCGCATGCGCTCATACCAGGCCACCATGGACTTGGGATCCTCAAACGGCGGAAGGTCTGGACCCTCTGCAACAGCCTGCCCCACCTGCCTCCATCGAAAGTACTTCGCTCTTGATAGTTCGTATTGGCGCTTCACCTCCTCCTCCGTCAAACCAACCGGCGAAGGCACAGGGACTGAAGGGGTGTCGATGATAGAACTCGCGTCCCCCAGAAGGTGAGCGACCTCATCTTTTTCGGCCGCATTAAGCCTGCCACCGTCCATGTGCTTTCGGACCAGCGCAACGATTCGAACTTCCCTGATTGTTTCTGGAGGGAGGCTTCCTTCCTCCATGCCGAGGAACGTCTGTCTGTCTGTGGTGACGGGCACACCTCCCCCTCAGTGTCAAAGTCTCAAAACTTTTTGAGATACCCCGTGTCGAAAAAGCATGGGGGACAATTAACC
>JBEIGR010000070.1:0-14327 GCA_040381795.1 Verrucomicrobiaceae bacterium
CCTCCGCGAGATCGCCCGCTCACCCGGCCTCGGCTTCTCCCAAGTCGTCGAGGCCGAGGTGAAGCTCCGCAGCGTCGGCATGAGCGCCGCCGAATCTGGCCGCGCCATCGAGCAAGTCGGCAATGCCCTCGCCCTCGTCGGCAAAGGCAAGGCCGATCTCGATGGCGTCCTGCTCGCCCTCACCCAAATCGTGAGCAAAGGCAAAATCAGCGCCGAGGAGATCAGTCAGATCGCCGAGCGCGTCCCGCAGATTCGCAGCATCCTCAAAGGAGCCTTCGGCACCGCCGATTCCCAAGCCCTGCAAGGCCTCGGCATCGGCGTGGATGAATTCATCCGCCGCACCATTGATGGCTTCGCCAAGCTCCCCCGCGCCATCGGCGGCCTGCGCAATAGCTGGGAAGACCTCGGCGATGCAGTTTCCCAGACAGGCGCTGCGATGGGTGAAGCTATCGTGCCAGAGCTGCTTCCTTACATGGAAGATCTGAGTGCAGCATTGGACAAAAATCGGGAAAAGATTCGAGAGACAAGCGCTGCTACGATCAATGCTGGCAAAACCTTTTCCTCCCTTGGAACCCTCCTTGGAGGCCTGATAATGAAAGGTGTGGATATTGTGGGGGAAGGTTACGGCCTAATGTTGACTGAAGTTCTCGCGCTCACCGCGGGGCTCGACAGATCGTTGCCTCATTTCAATGCTCAGGTTGATGCCAACCGCCGCCTGGCCATTGAGCAAAGGCTCGCCGCCATCAACACGGCCGGTCTTGCCAAGCAACAAAAAGAGATGGAGATCACCACCCAGCGTGTCGCCGATGCCGAACGCCGCGCCGCCGAAGAAACCGAGCGCCGGAATCGCTCCCTCGTCCAAGCCGCCGCCACCCGTGCGCAGGCCCTCATGAGCCTGCAAGACCAGCTCCGCGCCGAATCCGCCAAGACCCGCGATCTCCTCATCAACGACGACCAGCGCCTCGCTGATGCCAAAGACAAGCTCCTCGCCCTCGACAAGCAGCTCAACGCCACTGCCGGCCAGAAAGGCAGCGAGGAGATCGTCACCAAACTCTACATCGAGCGGGAGCGCACCATGCAGACCATCCTCGAACTCCAAAAGAAGATCGGTGAGCAGCAGCGCCGCGATAGTCAAGACGCCGCCCGCGCCGCCGAAGCCACCTCGAAAACCCTCAGCAGCGCCGATACCACCACCGCCAGCACCCGAGGATACAACAACCTCGTCGGCGGCACCCGCCGCCAAAACGAAACCCGCGAAGACTTCCGCGCCCGCATGGATAGCGGCTATGCCAACCGCCAAGGCCCCGGCACTCGCGTCCCCACCGGCTCATCCGCCTTTGACCGCCTCCAGTCTGGCACCTCCGCCTTCGACAGCCTCCAAGGCAGCGCCAGCGCCTTTGACCGACTCCAGCAGCGCGGCCAAGCCCCCCTCATGCCTACACCTGCCACGCAGGCCACGCAGGCATCCGACCCGCGCCAGTTGGTTCAGCTCATCTTGGAACAACTCCCCGCAGGTATCGGCCGCGTCCTCCTTGGTGAGTGAACAAGCAGGCCCAATGGTTGAGTGTGGTTTTGCTGTTTTGCTGTTTTGCTGTTTTGCTTTGCTAGTAGGCAAAGAGAAGAAAAGGAGGCCGCGAGGGAAATCTTTTCTTCAATACACGCGGGCGGCATCCTGAAACATGCCGACACCTGAGCCGGGCGGGGTGGGGGGGGCTTTAGGGAATCTTTTTCCAGCCACCCCTCTCCACTCGGGTTTAACGTCTCTCCCTTCATAGGTGATCGAGAGCGCAAACACGTTTGCGCAACGTGAACGCGCAAGATGCTCACCATTCCTGCGCTCCGGGGTGGTTCGTTGCGTTTTGATGCCTGGGCGCATAGAACGATGGAGAGAAAGGGGAGGAGGAGGAGGGTGGACTCGCTTTTTCTTCTTTTCCTCCATGCCTGGGCTGTCATCGGAAAATTTCCTTCGGCGCGGCTTTTCGTCCCTTTTGCTGTTAGCAGTCTAAGCGCGATTTGACCGTTTTTCTCACCTTGTCTTTTTCTGCGAATTTCTGCGCCATAGGCGAACAACTTTAAAACCTGCTTTAACTGTTACGGTTTTCACCTATGCTCTGGAGCTGCATCCCTTGATTTTACAGGGGTGGAGGCGAGGGCGGGAATTGAACCCGCGCATACCGGTTTTGCAGACCAGTGCATTACCACTTTGCTACCTCGCCATTTCCTGTCCTGAAGGAAAGTGGGCTGATATTAGGCGCGAGGCTCCACTGTGTCAAATGAAGCGGCTGAGGATGGGCCGAAGCTCCTCCACGGTGCCCGCAGGCCAGAGGGAGCGATCCGTCATGATGGCGGTATCGAGGGCGCAGTGCTCAGGGGCATCTGGCAAAGCGGGGATTCGAGGAATGACGCGGGCAAGGATGGATTTGGCAGCGGAAACATTCGCGTGGAGGTGGGCGATGACGGATTCGGCAGTCACCGCCTCCTCCTCGGCCTTCCAGCAATCGTAGTCCGTGATCATCGCCAGCGTGGCAAGAGCGATCTCTGCCTCGCGGGCGAGCTTGGCCTCCGGCAGGTTCGTCATGCCGATGACATCGAAGCCGAGCTGGCGGTTCGCGTTTGATTCCGCCCGCGTGGAGAAGGCTGGCCCGTCCATGCAGACGTAGGTGCCGCCGTTGTGGACGCGGAGGTCCAGGGCTTGGCTTTCCTCATGCAAAAGCGTGCGCAGGCCCTTCGAAATCGGATCACCAAACGCCACATGGGCCACAATGCCACGGCCGAAGAAGGTGTGATGCTCGCGGCGGCTCGTGCGATCGAAAAACTGGTCCGGCAGCAGCACATCACGTGGATGGTATTGCTCCTGCAGGCTGCCCACGGCAGTCACGGCGATGATCCAGCGCACGTTCAGGCTGCGCAGCGCCCAGATATTGGCCCGGTGGTTCAGCTCGGTGGGCAGGAGGCGGTGCCCTTTGCCATGCCGGGGCAGGAAAACGACCCGCCGCCCGGCGAAATCGCCCGCGATGAGTGTGTCGCTGGGCGGGCCAAAGGGCGTGGAGAGGCTGATTTCCTCCCGGTTGGAGAATCCGTCGAGGTCGTAGAGGCCGGAGCCACCGATGATGCCAATGGCAGGAGGAGAGTCAGTCATGCGACAGCGAGAGTAGAAAGGCGGCAGCAAGGTTCAAACATCTCGTTGCTTGAAAAACCACCTGAGGATGAACATCGTATCAGAAAGGGCCGTCTGACGACGGTCGTTTTGACCATGACTTGATCCCATGAAGCTCCTGACACGCCTCGCCACCGCCGCCGCGCTGATGATGACCGCATCCTGCGCCATGCCCGATATGAATTCCGCCCCCGGAGCCTACTGCATCAAAACCCGCGATGGCCGTGAGGTGTTGTGCAATGGCAAACCTCTCCTACAGGAAAGCACCGGCTACTACCGCTACCGCACCTTTGAAAAGCGTGATGGCGTGATCCGCCAGGACGACGTGGCCGCCATCGAGAAACGAAACGCGTGAGCACCTCACGCGATCTCGTGCTCGCCTCCGCGTCACCGCGACGGGCGGATCTACTCCGCGAAGCGGGTATTCCCTTTGAAATCCTCTCCACCGATGTCGAGGAGGCTCACGATGCCTCGCTGACGCCCGAACAGCTCACCGTGGAAAATGCCCGGCGAAAGGCCCTCGCGGCTTCCAACCTGCGCCCAGGCCATCTCGTGCTCGGAGCTGATACCCTCGTCTATGTGGATAGTGAGCCGCTGGCAAAGCCAGCGGACATGGAGGAAGCACTTCAGATGGTTCGCCGGCTCTCGGGAAGGTCTCACGAGGTCTGCACCGGCGTCGTGCTCGCCCGCGATGGCAGCGTGGTGAGGGATTTTCATGTCATCACGCATGTCACCTTCAAGCCGCTGACTGACGCCATCATCCGCGATTACCATTCGAAAGTGAGCCCGCTCGACAAAGCCGGTGCCTACGGCATTCAGGTGCATACCGAGATGCTCCTCGAACGCATGGACGGCTCCTTCACCAATGTCGTCGGCCTTCCTGTGGAGCGGCTGCTGGAGGTGCTGGAAAGCCTCTCGTAACTTTTTCCGCCCCGCAGGGTTCTCCTGCCGCCATGAAACCGCTTTTAGCCCTCGCTTTTGCCACCGCCACCCTTCACGCCGCCGCGCCGACGGACTGGCCGCGCTTCCTCGGCCCAACCGGAGCAGCCATTGTGACAGATTCAAAAGTCCCGCTGACCTGGAGCGACTCCGAAAACATCGTTTGGAAGGCCGAGATGCCAGGCCCCGGCTCATCGAGCCCGATTGTCTTTGGCGACAAAGTCTTCATCACCTGCTGGACCGGCTATGGCGACAAAGATGGCGCGAATGACATGTCGAAGCTCACCCGCCATCTCCTCTGCCTGAGCAAGGCCGATGGTAAAATCCTCTGGGAAGCCAAGGTGCCCTCCACCGCCGAGGAGGACCCGTGGCGCGGCTACATCACCGAGCACGGCTACGCCACGCAGACCCCCGCGACCGATGGCGAGTGCGTGTATGTCTTCTTCGGCAAGACGGGGGCACTGGCCTTTGACATGGCTGGCAAGCAGCTCTGGCAGACCTCCTGCGGCACCAGCTCCGCCCGCACCCGCTGGGGTTCCGCCGCCAGCCCCATGCTCGTCGGCGATCTGGTCATCATCAATGCCAGCGATGAATCCCAGGCCATCATCGGCCTCGACAAAAAGACCGGAAAAATCGCCTGGAAGGCCGAGGGCGAATTCGGCATGGCCTACGGCACGCCAAATGTGTACACCCACGATGGTGTCACCGATCTCGTCATCGCCGTGCCGCAGGAGCTTTGGGGCATGAATCCCGCCACCGGCAAGCTCCGCTGGTATGCGCAGCACGGCCTCACCGGCAATGTCTCCCCCAGCCTCGTGCCCGATGGCGACAAAGCCTACCTCTTTGGCGGTTTCCCCTCCACCCGCAGCGTCGCCATCAAGCTCGGCGGCAAGGGAGACACCTCAGCCAACGCCGTTTTATGGGACAGCAACACCAGCAGCTACGTCCCCACGCCCATTCTTAAAGACGGCCACCTCTACGTCATCAACGATCAGGGCTTCGCCACCTGCATCGACGCTAAAACCGGCAAGGACGTCTATCGCGAACGCGTCCTCATGGGTGCCCGCGGCGGCGGCAAACCCTTCTATGCCTCCCCCGTCCTCATCGGTGACAAGCTCATTTGCGTCTCCCGCCGCAACGGCACCTTCATCCTCGCCGCGAAACCGCAATACGAGATGATCCGCACCAACGAACTCTCCCTCGACACCACCCAGTTCCACGCCACGCCCGCCGTGAGCGGGGATCAGCTCTTCCTGCGCAGCGAGAAGGCGGTTTATTGCATCGGGACCAAGTGAGCATTGCATGACTCAAACATCATCCAAACCCGGAAACGGAAGGCGGCTTGCCGTTGCAAGCATGTTGATCGTATTCCTCCTCGTGGTGCTGCGGCCGATGTTCAACGGGGTTTCTCCAGCATCACCTTGGGTGATCGCTTTGCATCAATTGGGGCTATCTTATCGGACCATGGATGAGTTTTATCGTGTGGAGAATCAATGGCCCAAAACCTACTCGGACATTTTGGACTTTGCCAACAAGCACGAAACCCTATTCTACCCCTTTAAGGACCCGTCGGATGGAACTGAGCGTGAATGGCTTTTGATGACCAACTTGGTTCAGGACACACCGGTTGATGATCAAAAATTCATTCTACTGGCTGCGCCAGTGACCGGAGGTTATCGCCCTGAGCATGCCAACATGCGGCTGGTTCTGTTTGATCGGGGCAAAGCCAATTGGATTATTGAGGACGACTTCCAGAAACTCCTGAAGAAGAACCGGCAGCATTGATGAGCCGTTTGCAAAATCTCACAGCAGCTCGCGAAGCGCGGCCGTGTTTGCCTTTGCATCAAAAAACGCTTCCACGGGTGCTTGGAAGCCCGGGATAGCCTCGCTGACCAGGGTGCCGCTGCCGGACTTCATGCGCAGTTCGTAGCGCTCTCCAGCCAGCACATGCTGCTCGATCAGGCCGCGGCCGGCGTCAACGATCCAGTATTCCTGCACGCCGTGAGCCTCGTAATCCTGGAATTTCACTCCGCGATCCCGCTCCTCGGTGCTTTCTGACAACACTTCGACGATCAAGTCAGGCACCGGAAACTTCATCGTTTCCTGTTTGAGCGTGGCAGCCTTGGCCGGGCCAAAAAACACGATGTCCGGCTCGTAGTCATTGCGGGGAAACACCACGAGGCACTTCTCGATCTTCACTTCGCCAAGGTTCTTCAAGCGGACATACGATCCAACGAGCGTCGCCACGTTGTAGGTCACATCCAGATGCTGGTTCCTCGCGGGCGAATGCAAGATGACCTCGCCATCAATGAACTCGACCTTCATCTCAGGCGTCATCTCCTCATAAAACTTGTTACGCCGCTGCCGCTCGGCAGCCAGCATGCTCGACAAACGATCCACCACCTCCGGCAAGAAGGGAGAGGACTGGATCGAAGCCAGGAGTTCAGCAATCGGCGGCATGAGGCAGATCATAACCGCCCGCCCCGAATCGACAAGAGCCTTCCTCTACCCCTTCACTCCACCCGCATGCGCTGCATGGGCACGCTCTGGCAGATGGCTAGGATGAGGTCTTGGAATTTGTGGCCGGTGGTCTCGGATTGCTTCAGCACGGCCTGCACGCCGGGTTTATCGCTGTATTCGAGGCCGCGGCCGAGGGCGTAGGTCATCAGATTTTCCGCGAGGTTCTTGGTGAACTGCCCGCCCATGTCACGGACGAGGATGGCACGCAGCTCGGCGAGGTCTTTGAAGGTCTGGCCGCGCACGAGGCTACCGCTAGCATCGATGGGCTGCTTCTTTTCCTCCGTGCGCCAGCGACCGATGGCATCGTAGTTTTCAAAGGCGAAGCCCAGCGGATCGAGGAAGGCATGACAACCGGCGCAGGAGGCATTGCTGCGATGTTCGGCGAACTGCTGGCGCAGCGTGAGATTGCCAAAACGCGCTTTCTTTTCATCGAGGGGAGCCACGCCGCCGGGTGCGGGCGGTGGCGGGGTGCCGAGGATGTTTTCGAGCAGGAACTTCCCGCGCTTCACGGGCGAGGTGCGGGTGGGATTTGAGGTGACGAGCAGCAGGCTACCCTGCGTGAGGATGCCGCCGCGTGGGGTGCCTTGCAGGGACACCTTCTGATACTTGTCTCCCTTCACGCCTTTGATGTCGTAGAAGCGGGCTAGCTTCTCATTGAGGAAGGTGTAATCGGCGGAGAGGAACTCGATCACCGGCAGGTTTTGCGAGAGGAGATGGTTAAAGAAGGACTGCGTTTCCTTCTTCATCGAGGAGCTGATTCCGCCTTTGAATTCAGGAAAGCGCCGCGTATCCACATCCGCGATCTCCACATCACGAAGCTGGAGCCATTGGCCGGCAAAGTCCTCCGCGAGGCTGTAGGCACGCCAATCTCCGAGCATGCGTTTCACCTCGGTGGCGAGGTTTTTGCGCAGTTCGCCCTTCGCGGCCAGTTGCAGCAGCTTGTCATCCGGTGGGGCGGACCAGATGAAATACGATAGGCGGGAGGCCAGCGAGTATTCATCGATCAACGCACTGCCATCCTTCACCTCACCCGCAGGCTGCTGAGGTGCCCGGAAAAGGAATGACGGCGAAACCAACATGCCACGCAGCACAAAACCGAGCGCATCGAATGAACTCGCGCCTTCTTTGCGTGCTAGCTCGGCGATGCCGCTCCATTTCACCTTCTCCTCGTCCTTCATCGGGCGGCGAAAGAGCCGTGTGCCGAGCTTTTCGACAAGTTTGGGCAGTTCTGCCTCAGCGATGCCACCCGGCGCATCCACCGGCCCTGCGATGGAGAGCTGGTGCAGCCAGAAATTGCGATCCTGGCGAGTTTTCTCATCGTAAAAATCATTCAAGAACCACACCTGGATCTCGTGGCGGCCTGCGGGCAGCTCCACTTCCGTGTTGAACCACTGCGGCGCTTGATCCTTCGCGGTGACGGAAAATGAACCCGCGTTTTTGCCGCCGAGACGCACGTCAAACTTCGCCGGTTCGCTGCCAGCCTGCTGAGCGCCGGCTTTGATGGTGAGGCGATACTTACCCGCCTTTTCGATCTCCAGCGGATGCTTCACAAAGCCGCTGCTGGCGAGGTAAATGGCACCGGTGTCGCGATTGCCATCACCTTCGCCGATTTGGAAATCTTCGCCGCTGAGCTTCATCTCAGGATGACCGGCTGGTTTGCCTTCGAGCAGCCATTGCACGAGACGCGTGCCACGCGGCGGCAGCAGGCCAAAGGGGCCTTCGATGTCGATTTTATCCACCGCGAGATTGCGATCACGCTTCTCAGGATCGGGGTTCGCGCCGTCGTAAAAGTCATTGAGGAACTTCACGGACAGCTTGTGCTCGCCGCCGCTCAGGCGGGCCTCGTGCGTGATCGTCTGCCACGGGCCTTTTTCGCCGCGAAACCTCGCGGTGACATCAAACTGGCCCACCTCCTTGCCATCAATGCCAAAAGCGATTTTCGCGGCATCCGGCCCGGCCTGCGTGGCGGAGGCGCGAATCTTGAAAACATAGGTCCCCGTGGCTGGCGCGGAGAATTTCGTGGCCGCCTCGGCTTCATCATGAAACCACCGCACGCCCTCATGCTCGCTCGACGTGCCTTTTTGGTTCCAAAACTTCTTCGCACCCAGTTCCACATCCAGCCGCTCCACCTCGGAGGTATCGAGAGCCTTCTCCGTGATTGCATTCGCGGCGCGGAGGTATTTCTCCATCAGCATCGGCGAGAGCGAGAGCACATCACCGATGTTGTCATAGCCATAGCCGGTATCATCCGGTGGGAATTCGTTCGCGGGACGGGAATCCACCAGCAGCAGATCGCGGATGGTGTTGTTGTATTCGGTGCGGTTAAGGCGACGCCACGTCGCATGGCCCGGATCAGGCCGCGAGGGATCGAACCAAAACACTGCATCGTCGATCCAGGCCAGCATTTCATCACGCTCGGTGAGGGAAGGCTTGTCCTTCTTTTCCGGCGGCATCACATGCGTGGCGATCTGCTGGCGCACATGATCCCACTGCACCTTGTCCGAAAGCATGGCCGTGTAGTCTTTGAACTCATCGAGAACGAAGTCGCCTTTGTCGGTGCCGTCGCTATGGCAGTCGTAGCAATACTTTTCCAGGAGCGGCAGGATGCGCTTTTGATAGGCCTCCTCGCCACGCGGCGGAGCGGCGGAAGCCGCGAAGGCAGGCAAAAGGAAAACGAACAGGGTTTTGGCCGTCATGAGAGGTTTTTGGGGGACGAGGAAACGCGGCTCGTCAGGCTGATTTCGCGATGATAAACGGAAACTTGGGCGTTGGTTCGCAGTTCCCGCACGCTCCACCGCCATTCATGCACGACGAAGCCTCCGCCAAACCTTCCTTCACGAGTCGTGTGGCTTCGTGGATCGATTGGGCCTTCGGTTTCGCAGCCGTGCTGGTGCTCGTGGCGGTGTGCTCCGTCATTCCGGGGCTGAATTTCCTGTCTTTGGGGTATTTGCTGCACGTCAGCGGTACGGTGGCGCGAACAGGACGGATGCGAGACGGCTTCATCGGCGTGCGCAAAGCCTCCGTCATCGGCAGCGTGGCCGCGGGAGCCTGGGTGGTGATGTGGCCCGCGAGGATCGCGGAGGGCTTTTGGCGTGACGCGGAGATCATTGCTGCTGGCAGCCGCATCGCGATGCTTTGGAAGGCGGGAGCCATCGTGCTGTTCGTTTTGACGCTCACCCACATCGTGTGGGCCTGCCTGCGCGGTGGCCGCTGGTGGCACTTTTTGTGGCCCGCACCGCTCAAACTGCATCGCTGGCTGAAATCAGCCGACAGCCTCTCGCAGGTCAAACAGGCGCTGCAGACCTATGTGCTCGGTTTGCGGCTGCCGTTCTACTTCTGGCTCGGCCTGCGAGGGTTCGCCGGAGCGCTGGCATGGCTCATCGTGCCTGCGGGCATCCTCTTTGCTGCCATGCGGGCACCGGTGGGCGGCGCGGTGGCGCTTTCGTTGCTTGGTGGGGTTCTGCTGCTGCTTGTGGTGATGCATCTGCCCTTCCTCCAGGCGCATCTCGCGCAAACCGCACGCTTCAAAGCCATCTTCGACATCCGCGAGGTGCGGCGGTTATTTGTCCGCGCACCACTCGCGTTTTGGACCGCGTTGTTTGTGACCGTGCTACTGGCCATCCCGCTCTATGTGTTGAAGATCGAACTCACACCGCAAGAACTCGCCTGGCTACCGGCGCTGCTCTTTGTGATCTTCATCTTCCCTGCCCGCTTGCTCACCGGCTGGGCGATGAACCGGGCGCAACGCCGCGAAGCACCGCGACAGTGGTTTTGGCGTTGGACGGCCCGCTTTGGCATCTTCCCCGTGGCACTCGCTTATGTGCTCGTCGTTTATGCCGCGCCTTATCTGAGCTGGAACGGTGCCTGGAGCCTGCTGGAGCAGCACGCCTTTCTCGTGCCTGCACCGCTGATGGCACTGTGAGGGCGAATAGCTGCCTTTGCTTCTACCGGCAAACCCTGCTAGCCTGAGCGCATGGCTGACATCCGTTCCCTTCCCGGTCCGCCGAAGATCCGCGTCAATTCCGCGCTCATCCTCGGCATCCTCATCGCTCTCATCGTCATGGTGGGCCTCTTTTCGAGCTTTTACTCCGTCCCGGCAAACTCCGTGGCCGTGGTGCAGCGCTTTGGTGCCTATTTAAAAACCTCCGAACCTGGCCTACACTTCAAACTGCCGTGGGGTATCGACACGATCACGCCCGTTGAGGTCGCCCGGCAGCAGAAGCTCGAATTCGGCTTTGCCACGCAGGGAGCCACGAACTCCTACCAATACGCCGAGACCTACGAGGAGATGGAGCAGGAGAAGACGATGGTCACCGGGGATCTGAACACCGCTCTCGTCGAATGGGTCGTGCAATACACCATCGAGGAGCCGGAGAAGTACCTCTTCACCTTCCGCGATCCGCTTCAGACCCTCCGCGACCTCGCCGAGGCCTCCATGCGTGAGGTGGTGGGTGATCGCAGCGTCGATGAAGTGCTCACCGTGGGCCGCCAGGAGATGGAAATCAAAGCCGCCGAGCGCCTCCGCCAACTCGTGAAGACCCTGGACATCGGCATCCGCATTGATCAGATCCAGCTCGGCAATGTGAATCCCCCGCGCAGCGTCGAGATGAGCTTCAGCGATGTGAACAAGGCGCAGCAGGAGAAAGAATCCGCCGTGAATCAGGCCAAGGCCGAATACTTCAAAGCCGTCCCGCGTGCCCGTGGCGAAGCGAAACAAAAGATCAGCACGTCCGAGGGCTATGCCACCAAGCGCGTCAATGAAGCCGAGGGCGATGCGAACCGCTTCCAGGCCCTGCTCACCGAGTTCAAGAAAGCGCCTGAGGTCACCAAGAAGCGCATGTACCTCGAAACCATGTCCGAGATTCTTCCCACCGTGCCCGGCAAGGTCATCCTCGACGAGAAAGCCCCGCAGTTTCTCCCTCTCATGAACCTCAACTCCCAGGCGAAGTAATCCCATGAAAGCCACACTCATTCTCATCGGCATCTTCGCCCTTTCCATCCTGCTCGGCAGCGGCTTCTACACCATCGATATGACGGAGCAGGTCATCATCACCCAGTTCGGCATGCCCGTGGGTGATCCCGTCACGGAGGCTGGCCTGCACTGGAAGACGCCCTTCATCCAAAGCGTGAACCGCTTTGAAAAACGTGTCATGGAATGGGACGGCCCCTCCGCCAAGATGCCCACGAAGGACAAGGTCTTCGTCGTCGTCGATACCTTTGGCCGCTGGCAGGTCGATAACGTGCTCATCTACTTCAAGAAGCTCCGCGATGAACGCACCGCCCTCAGCCGCCTCAACGACATCCTCGGCAGTGAGACGCGCAATGTGATCGCCCGGCATAACTTCATCGAAGCCGTGCGCACCACCAAGGACCGCGTCGTCTCGCCGGAGGCCCTCGTGATGAGCGCCGCCATGTCCACCCACACGAAAGATGCCGCTCCGCAAGGCCTGCCACCCATCACCAAAGGCCGCGTCATGCTGGAGGAGGAGATTTTCAAAAGCGCCGAATCCAAGGTGAAGGAATACGGCGTGAGGCTTCTCGACGTGCGCTTCAAACGCATCGACTACGATGCCAGCGTCAGCGCCTCCATCTTCCAGCGTATGATGACGGAGCGCCAGAAGATCGCCGAAATGCATCGCAGCGAAGGCGCCGGCCAAGCCGCTGAAATCCTCGGCGAACGCGAGCGCGACCTCGCCGAGATCGAATCCGAGGCCTACCGCAAGGTGCAGGAGATCGAAGGTGCTGCCGATGCCAAGGCCACCGAGATCTACGCCAAAGCCTACAACCAGACCCCTGAGGCTGTGCAGCTCTTTGAGTTCATCAAAACCATGGATGCCTACAAGAAGCTCATCACCCCAGACACCCAGATGATCTTCACCACGGACAGCGACCTCTTCCGATTCCTCAAATCCGCCGATCCGCACACCGCCCCCGCCTCGAAGCCCTCCATCCCCGATGCGCTGAGCAAACTGCCCACGCTGCTCGAAGTGAAGTAAATGGCCTCCGCACGCTCCTTCTGGCGCATGAGCGCCTCATTCGGAGGTTTGCTCGAAACCGCCAGCATCCTCGCTCTCGCCGGAACCTGGCTCGCCGGCCTCGGTTCCCTCCACTGGCTGCTCGATCTCTTCTCCCACTTCCGGCTGCAATACCTCGTCCTGTGCCTGCTGGTGCTCGTTTTCGCGATTTTGCAGGGGCGGAAGCTTTTGGGCCTCATCGCCGTCGTTTCGCTGTTTTGGAATGCCTCGTTCGTGTGGAGAGCGAGCCTCACGACTCGTTTTGACCATGGTAGGCCCGCGTTCACGCTGATGACCTTCAATGTCTTTTACGAGCATGAGCAGCCCGAACGCGTCATCGAGCATGTGCTGAAGGCCGATCCAGACATCGTCTGCCTGCTCGAAACCGACTTGAACTGGGCCAAGCACCTCCAGCCGCTTCGTGACAAGTATCCCCACCATGCCGAGGAACTCGAATATGGTGCCTTCGGCTTCGCCTGCTTCACCCGACTGCCCACGAAGAGCCTGACGACACGATACTTCGCTCACGGTCTCTACCCAAGCCTCGTGATGGAATTGGAAGATGAAGGCAAACGTCTCACCGTCGTCGCCACGCATCCCCCGCCACCGATGAGCAGCCAAACGGCCGCCATCTGGCAAAAGCAGTTCATCGAGATCTCGAAGTTTGCCTCGGCCATCAACCATGACCTCATCGTCGCTGGCGACCTCAATGCCACCCCATGGTGCCACGGCATGCGCCTCCTCCAAACCGGCAGCGGCCTTGAGTTCCGCACCGCAGGTGCCGTCTGGCCGCCCACCTGGGGCCTCAACCTCCCCATGATGATCCCCATCGACCACGTCCTCGTGAAAGGTGAACTCAGCATCATGCAGCGCACCATCGGCCCCGATGTGGGATCGGATCATCGACCTGTTTTGGTGCGGTTGATGTGCCTCGTGGACCGGCACTGATGGACTGAGCGCTACTTCTCTCCCTTCTCCAGCTTTTTGAACTTGGCTTCAAGCACCAGGACCTGGGTCTCGATAAAGTGGGAGCAGAAGTAGGCGGACAGCCCCAATTGAAGAGAGGCAGCCAGCAAGGTGATCGAACACAACACCGCGTTGACGACCGGCCAGCGCAGGCGCCAGAGCATGACGGCTGAAACCACAAGGAGCGCCACAAGGCTCCAGTGAGTGACATCGGAGATGTTTATCCTTATGATGGCGATCACCTCGGGCGGCAGCAGATCTTTTCGACCATACATGTCCTCCATCAGAGTCTGATACACATCTGTTTGCTTTTGCGTGAACCACAAAAGCATGGGGCTCGCGATCAAGGTGACGAAATAACCCAGCCCGCGAAAGCCAGTGCTTAGTGATGATGTGTTCATGGGGTGTTTTGATTGGTTGGTTTAGGCCTTCTCAGTTGGCGTGGCACGGAGGCATATCAAAACGTCGATCTTTGGTCAACCGTCCAAATGCTGGCCGATTTTTCGTAATCATGGCCCGAGTGATGGTCAGGCGTGGCTTTGCTGACCGTCCTCCGATAACAATGGCTCCCCTGCCCCGTATGTTCAGGTGACATGAACCTCCGTCCCCTCATCCTCCTCGCTGCCGCGCCTGCTTTCGCGGCGGATGCACCCCGCCCGCTGAACTTCGCGAACGACATCGTGCCCATCCTCACCAAAGGCGGCTGCAACAGCGGCGGTTGTCATGGCAAG
>JBEIGR010000071.1:0-14294 GCA_040381795.1 Verrucomicrobiaceae bacterium
GCATGGACGGCCATCACGCCAACCTCGCCGGTGAGTATCTCGGAGCCTGCGCCTGGTATGAAGTACTGTTTGGCGAGAGTCCAGTCGGCATCAGCTTCATCCCCAAAGGACTCGAAGCGGAGCATGCCGCTTTTCTCCAGAGGACAGCTCATCAGGCGGTGACAAAGCGCCTCAAGGCTGATTGAGCCAACTCATCGCCACCACGAAGGCAGATCGCTCATCGTTTCCTTCAAGATCTCACGGATAGACCGCCGCTCCTCAGCCGTGAGATGGGGCATGGAAGGCTGCGCATCCCGCAGCGCTTCCGCCATGCGGTAATAGACGCGGTCTTTGATCTCCTTCGGCGCATGCGTCCAGGTCTCCGTGTAGAGCATGAAACTGCAGCGGTGCTTGAAGAGCCGCATCTTTAAATCGAGATCCTTCAGCGAAAGCCCACGCTTGGACTTCCGACGGTCTTCGAGAAAGTCCCGCGCATAGGTGGCATCCCCCTCGATGCCTTCGCGGGGAAACTTCGCCTCATCGGCAAACAGCACATACCTCGCGAAATCCTGCGCCCATGCGTCGATCTCCGCCAGCTCCGTGGAGCCGAGCATGCCTTTGCGGTCATCTTTGAGCTGCCGCACCGTGTAAATGCCGCGCACGAGGCGGTTTTCGAAGCCGATCTGATGCTCGTGAACGAGATGCGGCAGGATGTCGCTGGTGGGCAGCAGATGCTTCGCGAGATCCCACGTCTGGCCGGGGATGACATCGAGCTTTTCGATGTTACCGGCGCGGGCCAGCCCATAAACATTCGCCTTGTGACCAGCGATGTGATGCCCGCCCGTGAGATGCCAGCCACCGAAGCGATTTTCCAGCGGGATTTGATGTCCCTGCTCATCGCGGCGATAGGTTTCGAGACTCGATCCAGCCTGCGAGACGAGCAGCGATTCCGCAATGAGTCCCGGCAGCCGCTTCGTGGCCGTGCCGCCGTGGCAGTTGAAGCACTTCGTTCCCCGCTCCACCCGCGGAAACGACCCGCCAGGCTGTGAACGGCTAAACACATAAAAGATCGGCCCCACCTCGGGATCAGCCGCCGCCACCTCCAGCACACCGCCGGGCACAAAACCCACGTAAGTGTCCTCATTGAAGAACAGCGCCCGCGGATTGCGTGGATTGATGATTTCGCTTTGCAGGCTGCTGGCAGAGAAAAGGAGGATCTGCGAGCTGACGGGGATTTTCAGCCCCTGGAGCAGGCTGCGCAGCAAGGCGTGATCACTGGAGGTATCCGGCTTGAACTCACCTTTCTCGATTTGCTTCAACAACGCCGCGAAGCGGTCCTTCGGCTCATGCTCCGCATAACTGTGCGGCGGCGAGCGGAAATCCATCACTCGATACGGCTTCTCCTCGCCCATGACGGGAAGGCTGAAAAGAAGGAAAAGAATGGGGAGACGCATGCGTGGGTGACTCACGAGGCAAAACGTCCACCGCCGCCGCTGCCTCGCAATCTTTCTCTGCCACGATTCTTCGCGAAAGCCATGAGTGGTGGACAACGTGAAGCTGGAAGCATGTTCAACCGCCTAATCCTCCTCTTCCTCGCGGGTTCCTCACTTACCGCTGAAACCGATGTGTGCGTTTACGGCGGCACCAGCGGCGGTGTGATTGCTGCGGTTGAGGCGGCGAGGCATGGGAAAAAGGTCGTGCTCATCGAGCCGACGAAGCGCCTCGGCGGCATGAGCAGCGGTGGTCTCGGCATGACGGACAATGGCTCCACGGACACCATCGGCGGCCTTTCGCGAGAGTTTTATCAGAGGGTGTATCAGTTCTACCGGAAGCCGGAGAATTGGCGCTCTCAGAAGCGTGCGGACTACCTCTCCTGGCTGCCGAAGATTTGGGGTGTGGACGGGCCGCGCATGGAGGAGATCCAAGCGGCGTTTCTTTTTGAGCCGCGAGCCGCGAAGGCGGTGTTTGATGACCTGGTGAAGGAAGCAGGCATCGAGGTGGTGCTCGGAGAGCGGCTCGATTTGAAGAAGGGCGTGATCAAGGAAGGTCAAAGAATCATGAAGATCGTCATGGAGAGCGGTCGTGAATGCGCGGCGAAGGTTTTTATTGATGCGAGTTACGAGGGCGATGTGATGGCGAAGGCAGGCGTGAGCTACATCGTGGGCCGTGAATCCAATGCTCAGTATGGCGAGACCTTGAACGGCACCTTCCCCTTCACACCCGCGCCGTTTCCAAAGATCAGCCCATATGTCATCGCGGGTGATCCTTCGAGCGGTCTGCTGCCTCGCGTGGAGCCAAAAACACCTGCACCAAAGGGCAGCGCGGATCATCGCGTGCAGGCTTACAACTTCCGCCTGTGTCTCACGGACATCCCGGAGAACCGCGTGCCCATCGAAAAACCAGCGAGCTACAACCCGCTCGACTACGAACTGCTCGCCCGGCACATTGCGAACATGAAAAATGTGCGCCCCGGTCCGCGAAAGCATGCCGCGATGGGGCTTCGCGGTAATGGCGGCGATCTCGGCATCAACTTCGAACTCGTGCCGAACCGCAAGACGGACTCGAACTGTGGCAGCGAGTTTGGCAGCGACATGTATGGAGCTAGCTACGCATGGCCGGAGGCCGATCACGCCACGCGGGACAAGATCTTCCAGCAGCACAAGGACTATACACTGGGCATGCTGTGGTTCCTCGGTCATGATGAGCGGCTGCCTATCGAGGTGCGCACGGAAATGCAGCGCTGGGGTTTGGCGAAGGATGAATTCGCCGACACCGGCCACTGGCCGCATCAAATCTATGTGCGAGAGGCTCGACGCATGGTGAGCGATTATGTGGTGACGGAGCACGATGCCAAAAGCGGTCGGCATGCCGAGGATGGTATCGCGCTGGCCTCGTATCCGCTCGATTCGCATGGCGTGACGCTTTACATTGATGAAGCCGGGCTGCTGCATCGCGAGCGCGGCTTTTTCGTCGGCGGCTTCTCGGCCTTTCCGATCAGCTACCGCTCGCTGCGGCCGAAAGCGGGCGAGTGCGAAAATCTGCTCGTGGTGAGCTGCCTGAGCTCATCGCATGCCGCGTATGGCAGTGTGCGGATGGAGCCGGTTTTCATGATGGTGGGGCATGCGGCAGGTGCGGCAGCTTCTCTGGCCATCGAAAAGGGCGTGACCGTGCAAAACGTGCCGTATGAGGCGCTGCGGCAGGTTTTGGTGAAGGAAAAGCAAATCCTCGAAAAGCCCAAAAGCACACCCAAGGCGGCTGAAGTGCCAACGGCGGCTCCCAACGAGCAGACGACGGCTGATGTGAAAAAGCTCGTCGACCTTCGCATCGTCGATTCAGCCGCTTACTGGCTCCAGCATGCTCAAAAAGGGAAAAACTGCAGCGGTGCGCAGGTGCGTGATCTTTTGCAAAAGATGGCCGGTCATCTCGATGCCTCCGCGAAGAGCTTCAATGAAGCCGTAAGCGTGCTTCAAAGCCGTAAAGTCTTCTCCTCACCAGCCTACTGGGTCGAACACGCCACAGCGGATCGCCAATGCAGCGGCAATAACGTGCGTGCGGTCATCCGAAACTTTGTCCGGGCGACCGCACGCTGAGTTGGATTACGCGATGTGCTCGCCTTTGAGCACGTCGTCGAGCGTCTGGCGCTCGCGGACGACGCTGGCCTTGCTGCCTTCGACGAGGATTTCGGCGGGGAGCGGGCGGGTGTTGTAGTTCGAGGCCATGGTGAAGCCGTAGGCACCGGCACTCATCACGGCGAGCACGTCACCAGCCTGCACTGGGGCGATGTCGCGATTCTGGGCGAGGAAGTCGCCGCTCTCGCAAATCGGGCCGACGACATCGGCAAGCTCGGTCTGGCTGTTTGCAGGCTTGTTCACGGGCACAATTTGGTGCCAGCCTTCGTAAAGCGTGGGGCGGATGAGGTCGTTCATGCCAGCATCCACGATCTTGAAGGTCTTAGCGCTGCCGCGTTTCTCGTAAAGCACGCTGGTGAGGAGCACGCCCGCATTGCCCACCATGAAGCGGCCGGGTTCGCAGAGGATACGCAGGCCCAGCGGCTGGAGCAGCGGCACCACGGCCTCGGCGTAGGCCTGAACGGTGAGCGGATGCGTTTCGCTGTTGGATTCCCACCAGGTGGAGGTGCCGGAATCAAGGCTTTGCTTGTAATTGATGCCGATACCGCCGCCGATGCTGAAGAACTGGATGCCATAGAGACGCTGAATGTCCTTCACCATGGGGATGACCTTCTCCACGGCCTCGCGGAAGGGCGTGACGCTGGTGAGCTGCGAGCCGATGTGCATCTGCACGCCACGGATTTCGAGATGCGGGCACTCCTTGGCGGCGCGGGCATACACATCGAGCACCTGATCAAAGTCGATGCCAAATTTGTTCTCGCTCTTGCCGGTGGTGATCTTTGCGTGCGTATGCGCATCCACGTTTGGATTCACGCGGACGGCCACCGGGGCCTTCTTGCCGAGTTCGCCAGCCACTTGGTTGATGTAGCGCAGCTCGGCCTCGGATTCGGCGTTGAAGCAGTAGATGCCTTTTTCGAGCGCGAACTCGATCTCTGCGCGGGTCTTGCCCACACCGGCAAAGGTACACTTCGAGGGATCGCCGCCCGCTTTGATCACGCGGTAAAGTTCGCCTGCGGAGACGATATCAAAGCCGCCGCCGAGCTTGGCGATGGTGCTGAGGATGGCGAGGTTCGAGTTCGCCTTCACCGCGAAGCAGACGAGGTGGTCGAGAGGGTCGAGTGCGGCATCGAGACGCTGATAGTGGCTCGTGATGGTGCCCCTGCTGTAAACGTAAAGCGGCGTGCCGTGCTTCGCGGCCAAGGAGCCGAGGTCGGTGTCTTCGCAGTGGAGGCGGTCGTTTTGGTAATGGAACAGGTGCATGCGGGCCGCTCTCATAGGCGGATGCGGCGGATGCGCAAGCCTACGAACGGCCGCTCGTCATCACCACCATTTCGCCGCTGAAAGCTCCTGCGAACCACTGCTTCGCCGCGCGGAAGCCGCGGACGAGGGCATTATCCATCACCTCGCGGCAGCCGAGATGGGCGGCAAGCGCCTCCTCGATGCCGCGATAGCGGGGGCGCAGCACCAGCAGGTTGCGCGGGCGGCTGTTGCCATCCACACGCTGAGCGATACTTGGGTTCACGATGCCTTTGCACATCACGAGACTGCTTTCCTCCAGCGGCAGGCTGCGCTTGGGCCCGAAAAACCAAGTGCGCCACACAAAACGCGGACGCCCGAGGTCATCGAGCACCACCCGGCCACGTGTGCGCACAGGCACGCCCGCCGTGCGGCGTGCCAGGAAGGCTTTGGCACCCGTTTGAACCTCCGTTTTGTCCGCACGCGTATCGAGGATCAAATCCCGGCCCATCAGCATGCCAAAAATCATCAGGCGCAGCGACCAGCCAGCCATCAGCACACCGATGGCGATCAAGAGCAGCGCCACCAACGCCCCCACCCACGGATGGATCGCCGCGCTGCCTACCACCACGGTCAGGATGGCCAGCTTCGCGAGCTTCAGCCCGGTATCGACGAGGCCAAAGGGCGAGAAAGCGATGAGCACATTGATCGCATGCGAGCTGAGCCACACGACGAGAAAAGCGGCCACCGCCACGGGCACCGCAATCCATGGCGTGTGCATCGCAGAATCCGCGATGGAGGCCAGCGGCAGCATCGCCACGCCGGAGACGGACTCGCTTTGAATGCGATCCACCTGGGACATGGCGATGGCCACCAGTGGCACAAAAGCCGTGCTCGCCACCAGGGCACTCGCCTTGTCTTCAAACAGCTCGATCCAGTCGAGCGGCTTCTTCGCAATCGCCGGCACCATCGCGCCGAGGATGTCCTTCATCAGGCAGAGGGCGATGAGACCCAGACCGATGCCCCACACCAGCGGCTGGCAATACCAAGGCAGTTTCCCTCGCAGTTGGGCATCCGTCTTCCACCACGTCCAGGCACCGATCACACTGACGCCCAGCAGCGGACTCACCGCCACACCCGTGATCTCGGAAATGCCCTCGGCAATGCCCACGCCAGGCAGACGCACATCATTCACTCCGAGGGCGCTCGATGCCGCTGCCGTGGCGGCATTCAGCGGATCGGCTGAAGGCACCTCCTGCGCCACAAGCGGGCCGCAGAAGAGCAAAACGAGGCAGAGAATGAAACGAAAGTTCATGGCTGGGTGAGCGCCGATGGCTGTGAATCCGGCGCGGCCCCATCATGCATCTGAATTCGCCCGTCAGTTCCACTTTTTCGGGAAAATCCGACCGAGTAGCCCGATGCGCAGGCCTTCTGCCAGGATGCCACAGCGTGATCCTCAAGGAACGAGCGAAACGATCAGCCGCAAGAATCTCGCAGGATCGGCACCAGCGGGGATTGTGGCGGTGGTGACGCCGTTCACGTCAGGCGTGCCTTGAGTCACGCCGCTGATCGTCCAGTCGGCGGTAGGGCCGAGGGTAAGAGAAGTTGCCACGAAGTAGGAGACGAGAGAAGGCTGAGCACGCATGTAAGTGAGGCTCAGAAGGCCTCCACTGAGCTGGGACGTGGGCAGGCTGCCAGCATCCGGCGTCATGGGAGCGAGTCCCAGAGCGAACTCGAGGAGGTTCGAAACGCCATCCGCATCAGCATCATCGAGGATGCCACGAAGATTCGTTGGGACGCCAGCCAAAGTGAGGTAGCTGTTATACGAGGTGTAGGCTGCGGAGAGATTGGCAGTGCCAGTGAGCGTGAGGTTGAAAGGGGACTCGTCGGCATCGTCGCTGGTGAAGGTCAGCGTGGCGGAGCGGGTGCCTGCGCTGCCACTTTGCGGAGAGAAACGGACATGGACGGCAGCGAAGGAATTTAGACCGAGGCTGCCGGGCATGCCCGGCACACCCAGATCGTAAACGAGGCTGAAATCAGCGGCGTCCGCTCCGGTGATAGCCGCCGTGATGCCGGTGAGCGTGGCGGTGCCGTCATTGCGCACATAAAAGGTCTGCTGGGCGAAGGTGCCGTGGCCGATGTTTTGCGTGCCGATGGTGGCGGTGGCCCCATTGGCACGATCAGTGGCAAACTGCCGCACGGTGATCTCCGGCGCGGCGGGGGCGCTGAGATCGATCGCCGTGGGCAGGGTGAGCACCCAGCCATCCGTGGTGCCATCCGTGCGGAGGCCATTGCCGGTGAGGGTGCGGCGGTCTGCGGAGATATCGCTGATGTGGGTGAGCGTGTAGCCGGTGAGATCGAGGCCATAGGTGCTCTGAAGGTAGTCCGGCAGCACGATGAGTGCGCCAGATGGCAGCCACAAGGCGGCGCGGCTGTTCGCCAGGAGGCTGCCCTGGCGCACAGTGCCGCCTGCGGTGCCGTCGTCATTAACGGTGAGAGCATCGGCAAAGGTATCTGCATTGCGGCGCGGCAGGGCGTAGCCAACGGGCGCACCGAGAGGCGAGCCGCGATCCCAGCGCATGGCGGTGGAGCCGCCTCCATATCCAGCTGCCACCAATCCGAAGCCGACGACGTAGCGTCCCAGGGGCGAAATCTCGCGGATGTCACCATTGGGAGCTCCACCATTGGACGGCTGCGGCAGCAGGGTGAAGCCAGCATTGTCCCAGATGAACGGCCCATTGAAGAGGCTGATGCGCTCATAGCCTGCGACGGTGCTGCCATCCGCTGTAATGCCAGCAGGATTGGTGGCCACATCGTTGCCAGCATTCGGCACATTGCCGAGCAGGGTGTAGGTCTGTGTGCCAGCGATATAGCGAAAGCCGCGTGTGACGCCGTCTTGCCCCAATAGCTGGCCGATCACGTCCCCGTTGTCCGCGATGCCTACGGCATTGAGAAAGGAGTAGCTGGTGATGGGGCCTAGCGGGAGCGTAGGCAGAGGCATCTGGCCGCTGGTACCAGCGGCCAAATCGTGGATCAGTAGTGGATCGGTGCTGCTGATGAGTGGATTGAGCACGGCTTTGGAGCCATCTGGACTAAGGCCCCCGAGATAGCCGTAGGCGACGCCGTTGATGAAGTTATTCGGCAATGAGGCATAGCCTATGCCGACCGTGAAGCGTCCCGTCGATCCGCCGATGAGCACGGAGGCGGGCGAGGTAGCTGGAATAATCCTGCCGCCGAGCGAGTTCGTGACGCCATAAGGCGTGAGCACGGCACCTCCTGCTGAAGAATTCAGTGAGACCGTGGCCACATTGCTATTCGTGGTGCCGACGGTATTGGTCGCGGCGAGGTAGTAACCCTTAGCATCTGAAAATAGCGCCCCGTCGATGGTAAGCGTGTTCGTCGTTGCACCAGAGATGCGGGTATCATTCACGAGGGCGACGGGGGAGCCATCATTGCGGAACCATTGCAAGGTAGGCGCTGGGGTACCTGTCACAGTGGCTGTCAGCGTGATGGTGCCGCCGACTGAGCCATTGAAGGCAGGAGGATGCACGGTGAAGGCGGGCGCGGAGGCCGAGGAACTGCCGCTCGTCAGCAGCGTGCGTGTGGCACCTCCCGCCAGCCAGAGCCCATCGGCACGAAACACGCTGAAGAGCGATTGGGTGAGTCCGGGCACCGTCGCGGCCTCCGTCCAGGTGATGCCATCCGTGCTCTGCACGATGGCGGGGCGTGCAGGGCTGCTGCCAGTCACCGTATTGCCCACGGCGACAAAGCGTGTGCCGTCGTGGAAGATGTCATTCCATGATCCTGTGGCGATGGGCGTCGTGCGTGCTGTCCATGACGCTGCAGCGCCGCTCGGGCTGGTGAAAATTTTGCCATTGGTGGTGATGACCACAAAGACATTGGCCTCATAGGCGATGACGGCGGCACTGTCAGAGGCACTGGCGCTAAAGGTCACCCGGCTGGCGGAGGCTAGGCTTTCGGGCGAGACGATGACGGCATTGCTGTTTGTCGTGAAAACGTAGGTCCCAGTGCCTGCTGTCAGGCCAGGTTTGAAGGCCATGTCACGCAGCGGGAAGGTTTGATTGGCCGTCTGCTGATTCGTCACCGTGTTTGCCATGAATTTATGGGACGTCCACGTCAGCCCATCCATGCTGGAGATGACCTCGGTGTAGCTATTGGCAGGCGTGGTGATGTCATTGTAGCTATTTGTCCCAATGCGAAAGCGGCCATTGAGGTAACGCACACGATACAGCGCGGGATGACTGCCATCTGGACGCGTCACAGGCCGTTGGCTCACCCAGCTCGCCGTCACCGGATCAGCCACCGTGGTGCGCATCAGCACATTGGCGGCTCCAGCCACGAGGGTGATGCCCGAATCCTGAGCGATGCTGAGCCCGCTTGTGGTAGCTGGGAAGGAAAAGCTGGAGAAAGTCCAGTTCGAGGTGCCTGCCACGCTCTTCCAATAAGTGCTAGGGCTGGATGTCACCATCAGGAAGCGGCTGCCATTGTAGGCAAAGCCCACATTGCTATTCCCAGCACCCGAGATGACCGATGTGCGATTGATCCAGTTATCATACCCTCTGGCGGACCCGCCGAGTAAGGCGAAGGTGACGATGAAAACGAACGATTGGGCAAAAAATCCGATGAAGACGGGTGCAAGTTTCATGGCGCAGGAAGACCGGGAAGAAGGTTTTCGCACCATTCCATCGGCTGGCAAGACTGAAGTCTACCTCATCCTCAGCAGGCGATGAAAGAGCGTGCTCCGGCTTCATGTCATAGAGCTGCCATTTGTCACTTGGATAAACTGGCTTCACGTTTTGCCGAGCTTTTTCCCAAAGAACTCCGCAGAGCCGCTCACGCAGGTATCGAAAGCCTTCTGCTGCCCGAGAAACGCATGCGGAGCCTGTGGGATGAGCGTCAGGCCGGTGGGAATGCCGAGTTTGACGAGATCGGCACGAGCGTCGTCGGCATGGGTGCTTGGGTCGTCGAGTTCGCCTGTCATGAAGAGCAGGGGCGGATCGGTTTTGTCGAGGTGATGACGCGGAGAGGCGAGGGCGTAGGTTTGTGGGATCGCGACCTGTGAATCGCCGAGGAAGGTGCGGTAAAAGGGATCATCGGGTTTGCCGCTGAGTTCGCCGATACGGACGCTTTCGAGATCACTCTGCGCGCCCATGGCGATGCCGGCCTGCACGGCGCTGGATTGATCGGCGTGGCCGCCCTCGCCTTCGAGTTCTTTGACGCCGCCGCTGGTGGTGAGCAACGCGGCGAGATGACCGCCCGCAGAAAGGCCGGTGACGCCGATGGCCTTCGCGTCGATGCCAAACTTCGCCGCGTTTGCCCGCAGGAAGCGCACGGCGGCTTTGCAGTCCTGCATGGCGGCGGGGAATTTAGCCTCACCGCTGAGTCGGTAGCTGATGGTGGCGGTCACAAAACCTTTCGCGGCCAAAGCTTGTGCTAGGTTCGCCATGTTGGAACGCTCGCCCTTATACCAACCGCCACCGTGGATGCAGATGATGGCTGGCAGCGGCTGTGAACCTGTCGTGGGCTTCCAAAGATCGAGCTGCAGCTCCCGCTGGCCGTAGCGGGCGTAAACGAGGCCCGGATGCGCTTCGAGTGACGCGGTGATTTCAGGCGCGAGCTTGGTGGGAGCGGGTTTGGGCTGTTGAGCAAGCGCCGTGATGGCGAGGAGCGGGAGGAGAATGAGGGAGCGCATGGTTGGATGGGAAAGATTCAGACGCAGGTCGGCTTACAGTCACGCCATGAAACTCTGGCTTCCGCTTCTCCTTTCGTTGTTTGTCATCGCCGCAGCACCCGTGCCGGAGAAGGCGGCTTGGAGGGCGGGCGCGGCATCGGCGAAGATCACCCCGGAGAAGTCGATGTGGATGGCGGGCTACGCAGGGCGCACGAAGCCCTCGGAAGGCGTGGAGCTGGATCTCTTCGCGAAGGCCTTTGCGCTCACGGATCAAGAGGGCGGTCGGTTCGTGCTGGTGACGCTCGATTTGATCGGGGTGCCGAGGAATCTGCGACTGGTGGTGGCGGAGCGCGCGAAGAAGGAGCACGGCATCGAGCCGGCGAATCTCGCCATCAATGCCTCGCACACGCACAGCGGGCCGGAACTGCGCACGAGCCGGCTCCACGGGGCGGATGATCTCGCGCAGCGGGAGCAGGAGGCGGCGGAATACACCACCGCGCTCGAAAACACCATCCTGCGCTTGATTGGCGAGGCGTTGGAGAAGTCCGTGTCTGCGCATCTGGACTACAGTCATGCTCGCTGCGGTTTCGCGATGAACCGACGCACGCCGGATGGCAAAGGCGGCTGGAGCAATTTTCCGAATCCCGCGGGTCCGGTGGATCACAGCGTGCCGGTTTTGAAGGCGAGCGCGGAAGATGGAAGGGAGATCGCGGTGATCTTTGGCTATGCCTGCCATTGCACGACGCTGGGGCATCAGAAATTCAGCGGCGACTACGCGGGCTACGCGCAGCAGGGCATCGAGAAGGCACATCCGGGCGCGGTGGCGATGTTCATGAATGGCTGCAGCGGCGATCAGAATCCGTATCCTCGCCGCACGATGGAGCTGGCGCAGACGCACGGGCAGACGTTGGCCACGGCGGTCGAGTCCGCTCTCCAAACGCACATGCGCCGACTCACCGGCCCGATCCGCGCCGCGTATCGCGAGATCCCGCTGGCCTATGACACGTTGCCGACAAAGGAAAAACTGCTCAAAGAACAGAAGTCGAAGGACAAGTGGCTCTCCACCCATGCCACGCGGGTGCTTGAGCGCATCGAGAAGGAAGGCCCGCTGCCCATGAGCTATCCGTTTCCGGTGCAGGTGCTGCGCCTCGGCAACGACCTGACATGGGTCACGCTCGGCGGCGAGGTTGTGATCGACTACGCGCTGCGTTTCAAAGCGGACATCAAAGATCCGATCGTGTGGGTGAGCGGCTACACGAACGACGTGATGGCCTACATCCCCAGCCGGCGCATCTGGAAGGAAGGCGGCTACGAAGGCGGCGGCGCGATGATCTACGGCAGCCATCCCACGCGATGGAGCGACAAGACCGAGGAACACATCACCTCCACGGTGATGGAATTGCGGAAGTCGCTGAACCCTTAACCGCCCTATTCATGAGCGTCATCTCGCTGTCTGAAGGCCTTCGCTTCGATCAACCCTGGGGTCGTCTCACGTGGCTGGCATCGCGGGAGATTGGAAATTCCACCACGATGACCTTTGGCCATGTGGTGATCCCTGCGGACCAGGAAAACCCGCGTCACCGGCATCCGAACTGCGACGAAATCCTGCATCTGCTGTCCGGTCGCATCGAGCACAGCCTCGGGGAGCAACGCTTTGTGCTGCAAGCCGGTGACACGATTTCCATTCCCGCCGGCCAGTGGCACAACGCGAAGGCGCTTGATGGCCTCGATGCCGAGATGGTGATCTGCTTCTCCTCCGCCGACCGGCAGACGGAGTTCGAGCAAGTATAGCCGATAACCTCGAAGCGCAGACAGCCTAGCTTCAGCCAGGAAGCGGCTGCGAGGCATTTTGGTCGGAGTTGCATCTCACGCTTGCCGCAGCAGGCATAAACGAGCCCGGGATGCGCTTCAAGAGCGCCAGAGGCCTCACACGAGCTGCCAGGGACCGCGCATGGGACGGGTGAGCATGGCGGAGGCTTCATCATCGTCGAGGATCTGCTCCTTCGCAGGGTCCCAGCGGAGTTTTTGGCGGCGGAGACGCAGAGCGATATTCGCGAGGTGGGCGATGGTGATGCTGCGGTGGGCGTATTCGATAGGCGCGGCGGTTTTGGCACCTTCTTGGATGGCGTCGATGAAGTTGCGGAAGTGGTCTTTGCTCTCGAAAAGGCGCACATCGCCCTCGGCGAGGGGTTTGCGGAGTTCCACGGGCTTGATGTCGAGCTTGCCGCGATTGCAGAGGATGGTGCCGAGCTCGCCCTCGAATCTGATGCCAGCACCGAAATCTTGTTTGTCCTTCACGCGGACGGTGGTGCCATCGGCATAGCGGTAGGCGAAGGCGAATTTCGGGGCGGTGGTGTAGAGACTACCAGGTACGGGCCATTCGGCGCTGAGGTCGAAGAACTCCACCGGGCCGCTTTCATCCATGCCGAGCGCCCATTGCACGATGTCGAGGTGGTGCGCACCGAAGTCCGTGATGTTTCCGCCGCTGTAATCGTAAAACCAGCGCCAGTTCGAGTGGAGGCGGGCGGGACAAAACGGAGCTTCAGGCGCAGGGCCGAGCCACAGGTCGTAGTTCAGGCCCTCGGGCACGGGTGTTGGAGCGGTTTGCGAGGCGCAGCCGTTGTTGTCGCGATTGTCACTCGCCAAGCCGACGCGGATTTGCTTGAGCTTGCCGATCTTGCCATTGCGCACGTATTCGGCGGCCATGCGGAAGTGGACATCGCTGCGCTGCTGGCTGCCCGTTTGCCACACGACGCCGCTCTGGCGCACGACATCGCTCATGAAGCGCCCTTGCGCGATGGTGAGGCTGAGAGGCTTCTCGCAATAGATATGCTTCTTGGCCCGAGCCGCGGCGACGGCCTGCAAAGCATGCCAGTGATCTGGCGTGGCGATCTGCACGGCATCGATGTCGGCCCGCGCGAGCACCTCACGGAAGTCCTCGTGCGTGGCGCAGCCGGTGGTGCCGTACGTTTTATCCACGAGGCGCTTCGTGGGCTCACGCCCGAAGGTGCCAGCCTTTTTGATGAGACCCTTGTTGTAACGATCCGACTCACGCTCCACATCGCACACGGCGATGACCTGCACGCGTTCGTCCTGGAGAAAGTTCTTCAACACATCCGTGCCACGGCCACCGCAGCCGATGAGCGCCAGCGTGGTGCGATTCGAGGGAGCTACCGCACCGTCTTTGCCGAGGGCGGACGATGGGATGATCGTGGGAAAGCCAAACGCCGCGCCTGCGGCGGTGCATTGCTGGAGAAAAGAGCGACGCGAGGTGACGGAATCGTGAGACATGACGCGGCATAAACGGTCGCCACCCGGCGTTTGATCAAAACGCCCTCTCCAAAACGTTCTTGACGCCACCGGGGCGATCCACCTAGCCTCCACCCGTTCAACATACCGCTTCTCAGTTATGAAAACACGCCTCCTCACTCCCGTCTGCGTGCTCCTGGCCCTCACCAGCCTTTCAGCCCGCGAATTCACCGATGCCCAAGGGCGTAAGCTCGATGCCGAGATCGTCTCCGCCGCAGCGGGACAGGTCAGCCTCAAACGAGTGGCCGACGGACGCCTCTTCAATGTGCCTGCCGCCACATTCACTGAAGCAGATCAGAAATTCATCGCCGAATGGGCGGCGGCGAATACGAAGTATAGCTTTGATGTGACCTACACGAAAAAGAAGCTCGGTGAGGTGAAAAGCAAAAGAGGGGCAGTGAACATTGAGGATGAGACCTGGATCTACAAGATCAGCGTCAAGAATCGCC